>JAYVEZ010000117.1:0-8271 GCA_043773645.1 Cytophagales bacterium | reverse complement strand
TATGTCTACCGTATGTTTTGGATCACCGGTGGTTATCACCGGTACTTCGCACACAAATCTTATAAGACTTCACGCTGGTTTCAGTTTGTGATTGCCTTCATGGCACAAACCTCAGCGCAGAAAGGGGCGCTATGGTGGGCGGCCCATCACCGCCACCACCACCGTTACAGCGACACACCGCAAGATCCCCACTCCATGTTGATTTACGGTTTTTGGTATTCGCATGTGGGCTGGATTGTAGGTCCGGATTTTAAGAAGACGGATTACAAAGTCATTGGTGACTACGCCAAGTATCCGGAATTGGTTTGGCTCAACAAGCACTATCTCGTGGCTCCTGTTTCGCTCGCGATTTTTGTCATGGCACTGGGAGGTATTGTCAACGGAGGCAGCATCATGACCATGTTCACAACCGCTGGTTTCTCTACGCTCTTTATTGGGTTCTTCCTGAGCACCGTGATTTTGTACCACGCTACTTTTTCCATCAACTCCATCATGCACAAGTTCGGCAAACCGCGTTACGCCACCGGCGATGAGTCGAAAAACAACCTGTGGCTGGCACTGCTCACGCTGGGCGAAGGATGGCACAACAACCACCATTACTATGAAGTCGCCTCACGACAGGGTTTTTTCTGGTGGGAGATTGATATTACCTATTACATCCTCCGCGGACTTGCTGCCGTGGGTTTGATTTGGGATTTGAAAGAAGTCCCCGCCCACATTAAGTATTCAACCGACAAGAAGTCTTCTCAAGAGTTGAAAAAACAAATGGAGCGCGATCGTCCGCCGGTGGCGCGGGAATCAAAGAAATCGCTGGAAGAAGATGTCATCGACTACTGATCAAGAGAATTTCTTAGACAGTTCAAAAAAACTCTTTCGCTACTACAAGTCCCTCGGCGAAAAGGCAATTGATCAATTGAGTGATTCGCAAGTGCTGGAGAAACCCAACGAAGCCAGCAACAGCATTGCATTGATTGTGCATCACCTGAGCGGCAACATGTTGTCGCGTTTCACCGACTTCCTCACAACCGATGGAGAGAAGCCCTGGCGCAACCGCGAAGCAGAGTTTGACGAATCCTATCCCGACAAGAAGACAATGATGGTGGCGTGGGAGGCAGGATGGAAATGTCTGTTGGATACGTTGGATAGTCTGAAGCCCGAAGATCTTTCAAAGCTCATCTACATCCGCAACGAAGGTCAGACCGTGCTCGAAGCCATCCAGCGCCAGCTTGCACACTACCCCATGCACGTGGGGCAGATCATTTACCAGGCAAAGATTCTAAAGGGCAATGATTTCAAGACGCTGTCGATTGCGAAGGGGGGTTCAGGAGATTTCAATAAGGATAAGTTCGGTCAGGAAAAGGGGAGAAGGCATTTTACGGATGGTTTGAAGCCGTGATTTGCAGATTTAGCAATCAGGTTTAACTTTGCAGTCCCTTAGGGGGAAAAGGCCGGTTTCTGGTTCCATGTTACAAGTCGGAACCCTCATTTGGCAAGTGTGGCCGGTTTGTTTGAAGTGCATTAAGCGGGAGTAGCTCATCCCGATAGCTATCGGGAGGTAGAGCACAAATGTGAGTATTTAGTAGTTAAAAGCGGGAGTAGCTCAGTTGGTAGAGCACGACCTTGCCAAGGTCGGGGTCGCGAGTTCGAGTCTCGTTTCCCGCTCAGAATGTGGTGATTTGGAGATTGAATGATTTGGAGATTTGGAGTTCCCTGGCTTTACAGGAATTCAGCTCTTCAAATCATTCGGCTTTTTAGGGGGTTTATATTGTAAGGTTTTCAGGTGATGTGATCTTTGACATGATTTGATGTTTAGTCGATTTTCAGGTAAGAATTGACTGACTTGAACAGCAACGAACTTCGACAACGGACTGGTAAATTCGCAATCCGGGTAATTGGTCTACTGCGCTCATTGCCTCGCGGTATGGAGGGACAAGTAATCGGAAGACAGCTTTTGCGGTCGGCAACATCCGTGGCTGCCAATTACAGGGCCGCTGGCAGGGCCAGGTCGAAGGCGGAATTCTATTCAAAGCTCTGCATTGTTGTCGAAGAAGCCGACGAGGTCGTTTTCTGGCTCGAAATAATTCAGGAGAGTAAAATGAGTGACAGTCAAGAGCTGATATTATTGAGAAAGGAAGCACTTGAATTGTTATACATTTTCTCCGCATCAAGAAAGACAGCGCGAGAAAACTTGAAAAAGTAAGACTCAATCGACAGGACCCAAATCACTAAATAATTAAATCACCAAATCACTAAGTAAAATTTGTCTGCCCGGGTGGTGGAATTGGTAGACACGCAGGACTTAAAATCCTGTGGCCAGTAATGGCTGTACGGGTTCAATTCCCGTCCCGGGTACGTATTCTAAGTGCAAAGCCCGGCATATCGGCTCGCTTTCAAGGCGGAGCTTCTAGATAGAAGTCTCAATGAATCTTAAGGTTGATGCTTCCTTGGAAAGTCTAATGCCAATGAGTTAACTTAACTTCCATAAGGACATTTCGAACGCTCATGTTCGTCAAATAGAAGCTATATGCCATTAAAGAAACATCATAACATGAGGATCATTGCAGCATTTTTTTTGATGGGAATAGTTATGGCGACTTCAAGTTAAAACTTATCTCCATCGAAAATAATTGCCAAAAAACCTTCATATTCCGATAGCTGCCAAAACAGATATGTCACTTATCAAGAAGGAAATGGTCTGTCTATTACTTTAATACATAAATGCAATATTTTTGAAACCTCAGTGCTAATTCATAACAATTATGTTCCAATTGTTGTAAAGGAATTTCAAGATATCAAGAGAGTAGCAGGCGGCGAGGGGCAAGAGTCAATAATCAATTTGGAAATGAAATCAGCTTATTTCACTAACAATCCAGAATTAAAAAGATTCACGGTCGAAGCTGATGAAATTAGCGTGGATGGCAAATTGATTAGGGCTGTAAGACATGGCTGTTGCGGCGCGCAAGATTACTATCAGTTGTTCAATTCACAAACACTTAATAAAGTGATGGATTATGAAGCCAAACTTTACAGCATAAATATTCCAAATTCCAAGATTGAAGGTCATTTGGGGTTTTTTAGTTTCGGATATGAGCCGATTGATGGTAAAATGATTATCGGTACACTAACCTTTACTGATGGTGAGCAAATAATTAACAAAGTCAATTTCGTAACTCAGGATAAACAGAAGTTTGATCATGTTCCACGATTTATTCCTGCCATGGAATTTATTGCATTAAACCAGAGGGATCATGTAAGTAAGAACAAAGATGAGATTGAGCTATGGACCAAAAATTATTCTAATTCACCAAAAGACCTCACTGGATTCCAGTTCTTAATTCACCTTGTAGATGATTCCAATGACAAAACATATACTCAGAAATTGAATTTTATCAACGGATTGGTAAATGGGAATAGCGTAATAGAATTTGACATAGAGATTGACTGAAATTGAAAATTTTGAATTGACATCCGTACGAAATTGGATGGGTGGTGAATTACATTTTTTGCAACGAATTATACATTCATGCACATCTCCAACCTAGCATCCTCTAACATCTAGCGAAATATCGTTAGCCATCGATTGCATTCGATGCTCTTGAAAACCCTCTGTGAATGGTCCGGAATAAACCAGCCCTCTTCATTGTCTAAAGCATCAGTGAATCGCACCGAAAGTCATACCCATTGACCGTCTGCCATTCTTTTAGAAACGAATTGTGCTTTTGAGCTGTTTACAATCGAACTTTGCACCCCCTGAATTCACTTTTTATGCAATTGGTAAGGAAAATCGCTGTTTTTGCTATGGCCGCCGGGTGTGCTTTGGCGGGGTGTAAGTCAAAGGATGATACCGCCGGACCCGCCCAGACAAAACGTGGCCCCACCATGGTCGCCGGCTTTGTGGTGGAAACCAGTTCGGTCAGTGAAGACGTGGAGGTACCCGGTACACTTTTTCCATCTGAAGAGACGCAGATACGTGCAGAGGTGAGCGGTCGTATCATCCAAATGAATCTGCCGGAAGGTGCCGTGGTTCCCAAAGGCGCCCTCCTCGTCAAGCTCTTTGACCAGGACCTCCAGGCACAGCTGCGCAAACTGGAAGTACAGCTTCAAATTGCCATCAAGACCGTAGAGCGCCAGCGCGAGCTGCTGGCCATCAGCGGGGTAAGCCAACAGGAATTTGATCTGAGTGCGTTGTCCGTCGACAACCTGAAGGCTGATATCCAGAGTACGCGCATTTCCATTTCGAAGACTGAAATCCGCGCTCCCTATGAAGGGAAGGTCGGTTTGCGCAAGGTAAGCCTCGGCGCCTACCTGTCACCTGCTGATATCATCACGACGCTTCGGGAGGTGAAAGAACTTAAACTTGAATTTTCTGTTCCGGAAAAATATGCCAAGAACATAGGCCCAGGATATATTGTGCAATTCAAGGTGGACGGCGGGGTGAAACTTCACAAGGCAGTCGTACTGGCCACCGAGGGAAATGTGGAACAAAATACGCGCACCCTTAAAATACGGGCAATCGTTTCTGAAAATGATCCTGAATTGGTTCCCGGTGTTTTCGCGAAAGTAAATCTGGCGCTCGGAAGAGATACCCTGGCGCTAATGATCCCCTCACAGGCAGTTATCCCGCAGGCACGGAACAAACAGGTTATCCTGTTGAGGAAGGACAGCGTTCAATTCATTGTGATCGAAACAGGAATCCGCGACTCGGCCTTTGTACAGGTGACGAAAGGACTGAAGGTGGGCGATACGGTTATCACGACAGGGCTTATGGCCATCAGGCCCAACGGGAAGGTCAAGATTACCAGCATACAACGCGTTCGTTAAATCTTATGAATATTTCAGAATTAAGCATACGGAGACCCATCCTCACTTTCGTGATGAACATCATGATCGTGCTGTTTGGCGCGATCGGGTTTACCTTCCTGGGTATTCGGGACTATCCCGCCATTGACCCTCCCAACATCAATGTTCGCACCACCTATTCCGGAGCCAATGCGGATATCATTGAGTCTCAGATCACCGAGCCTTTGGAAAAATCAATCAACGGGATTGCCGGCATAAAAAACATTTCCTCTAACTCCAGTGTGGGGAATAGCAACATCAACATCGAATTTGAATTGGGTGTCGATCTTGAATCGGCAGCCAATGACGTTCGTGACAAGGTATCGCAGGCCACACGCTCCCTGCCGCAGGATCTTACCGCTCCGCCCGTAGTATCCAAAGCCGATTCAGGGGGTGACATCATTATCTCCATGACAGTGCAAAGCGACACGCGCAACCCGCTGCAGCTCACAGAGTACGCAAACAACGTATTGGTCGAACGCCTTCAGACCATTCCGGGCGTCAGCAGCATCCAGATATGGGGAGAAAAAAAATACGCGATGCGGATATGGATCGATCCTTCCAAACTCAGCGCCTACAACCTTACCGCCCTTGATATACAACAGGCTCTGAACCGTGAAAACATTGAATTGCCCTCGGGAAAAATTGCCGGGGATGCAACAGAACTCACCGTGAGAACATTTGGTCGCCTGTACACAGAAGAGGAATTCAATGACGTCATTATCCGGTCAACCGCTTCGGGTGACATACGCTTAAAAGATATCGGCCAAGCCTTGTTGGGACCTGAGAACGAGGAATCCATCCTGAAGGAAAGCGGCATTCCCATGGTAGGTCTGGCCATAGTACCGCTGCCCGGATCAAACTATGTGGCCATTTCAAATGAGTTCTACCGTCGGTATGAGCAACTCAAAAAAGAGATGCCCACCGACATCAAGCTGAATATTGCCCTGGATCAGACCGTGTTCATCAAGCGTTCTATTACCGAAGTCCAGGAAACACTTCTTATTTCCATCCTGCTTGTGGTGTTGATCATCTATCTTTTTTTCAGGGATTTTCTCATCGCGATACGCCCGCTGATCGACATACCTGTGTCGCTGACAGCCACCTTCTTTATCATGTACCTTCTCGGATTTTCCATCAACGTACTGACGATGCTGGGAATCGTGCTCGCCACGGGATTGGTGGTGGATGACGGTATTGTGGTCACCGAAAACATTTTCAAGAAGCTCGAACAGGGCATGAACAAGTACAAAGCGGCACGGGAAGGATCGAAAGAAATTTTCTTTGCAGTCATTTCCACTTCGATCACGCTGGCAGTTGTATTTCTACCCATCGTCTTTTTGGAGGGCTTTGTAGGCCGCTTGTTCAGGGAATTCGGAATCGTGGTGGCAGGCGCCGTACTGGTATCAGCTTTCGTTTCACTGACCCTTACGCCTGTGCTCAGCGTGTTGCTGACGCGTGGCGGTGGCGGGCATTCAAGGTTCTACCATTGGTCCGAACCATTCTTTACCGGTATGGAAAACGGTTACTCAAGAATGCTTGCGGCCTTTATGAAAGTCCGCTGGACGGCACTGGTAATCATCCTCGCCTGTATTGGTTCTGCTTACGTCATTGGCACCAATCTGCAATCTGAATTGGCGCCACTGGAAGACCGTAACCAGTTCCGACTCATGGTAACAGCACCGGAAGGAACCTCCTATGACTACATGGACAACTATGTCGACAAGGTGACGCGATTTGTGATGGACTCTATCAAAGAACGCAGAATTGCATTGTCTGTCACCGCCCCGGGCTTTACGGGTTCCGGTTCAGTCAACACTGGCTTTGTGAGAATTACTTTGGTAGATCCAAAAGAACGCAATCGATCGCAACAGCAAATCGTGGACATGGTCTCACGCAACGTTGGACGTTTTCAGGAAGGGCGGGTGTTTCCCATTCAGGAACAAACCATCGCCGTGAATCGACGCGGTGGATTGCCTGTGCAATTTGTTATTCAGAATAACAATTTCGAAAAATTAAGAGAAGTCCTGCCCAAATTTATAGAAGCCGCCAACAACAACCCCGTGTTGCAGGGCGTCGATATTGATCTCAAGTTTAACAAGCCGGAACTGAAAGTAAAAATTAACAGGTTGAAGGCAACCCAGCTCGGCATCAGTGTCCAGGATGTTTCGCAGACACTGCAACTCGCCTACAGCAACCTGCGCTTTGGTTACTTTACAAAAGATGGCAAACAATATCAGGTGATGGGACAGGTGGCGCGCCTCAACAGGGATGATCCCGACGACCTGAAGAAGTTATACGTTCGAACCAATTCAGGTGAACTTGTCTCCATTGACAACGTGGTCAGCATCGAAGAGTCCACCACACCACCTTCACTGTATCACTTTAACCGTTACAAGTCAGCCACCATTTCTGCAGGATTAGCCCCTGGCAAGACAATTAGCGATGGCATTGAAGTGATGCGCGAAATTGCCAAGAAGGAATTGGATGAGACGTTTACAACTTCTCTGGCAGGTACCTCACGGGATTTCGCTGAAAGCTCCAGCAATACATCTTTTGCATTCATTCTGGCGCTGATACTGATTTATCTGATCCTCTCGGCACAATTTGAAAGTTTCGTAGATCCCTTGATTATCATGTTTACGGTTCCCTTGGCCATTTGCGGGGCCTTTATATCGCTTTACATATTCAAGCAGACCATCAATATTTTTTCTGAGATCGGTATGATCATGTTGATCGGTCTTGTTACAAAAAACGGGATTCTGATTGTGGAGTTTGCCAACAAGAAACGAGAAGAAGGCATTCCTAAAATTCAAGCCGTGCTCGAAGCGTCACGTCTTCGTCTGCGTCCGATCCTGATGACCAGCCTGGCCATGGCACTCGGATCCTTGCCCATTGCGTTGTCACTGGGTGATGCCTCCACCAGCAGGATACCACTTGGAATTGTCATTGTGGGCGGGGTATTGTTTTCATTGGTACTCACGCACTTCGTTATTCCTGCCATGTATTCATTTCTATCCCGGAGAAGAAAGCATGTAGATTTTGACATGGGCGATAAGCCTGAACTTCACAAGGAATTGGCATATGAAGCGTAGATTTTTTGGATTTTTTCTCGGGGCCTTTTCCCTACTGAACGTGACTGCACAAAACATTCCCCTCGAAGAGGTGGTGCGCATGGCGTTGCAAAAAAACTATGATGTGCGGGTTTTGCAGACCACTGCGGCGCTGGCCAACAACGACAACCGCTACGCCTTTGGGGTCTTTATCCCAGTCATCAACGCAACGGGTAGTTATGTCAAGAACACCAACGACTCCAAGAACATCACATTCGCAGACGTCGAGACCATTCGGACCGGAGCGAGATCAACACTTACGAATGGATCGGTTCAGATGATCTGGACATTATTTGATGGCACGAAAATGTTTGCCACC
>JAYVEZ010000116.1:0-5391 GCA_043773645.1 Cytophagales bacterium | reverse complement strand
TCATGCGGATCCACCAATTGCTCCAGCTCGTCAACGGTCATGGGCTTCTGTGAAAGCAATTGATTGACTATCTGCTCGTATTCCATAAAAGAACCTTTGTCGTCTTTCTTTTTCTTTTCCATGCACACATCGCATTTGCCACAGGTCTCAAATGATGGCTCATCAAAATAATCCAACATGACCTGCATGCGACAGCGACGTGTCTGCTCTGCAAAATCAATCATGGCCTCTGATTTTGACAGGGCAAGGTCCCTTCGCTCCGCCAACCGCACCTGGTTGAGCATCAGTTGCTGGGCGTCCTGCCGCGCTGATACAAATGTGATCTGAGGTTTTTCTGAGGCAGGTTCATAGGCCAAAATCTGAAGTTTCGACAACTGATCCAACAGGCTTGCAACATCTGATTCTGAAGTTTTCAGACTCTTGGCGATCTGGTTCTCTGCCAATGGCACAAAATCTGAAAACAGTTCTGCACCATGGAGCCGCAACAAAGATTTAATAACCGGGTCATACTTCTCATTGGCCACCTGAAACTCATACAGCCTTGCCTTGTCCATGTGAATATGGACCCGCGATGGCCGGTAGAAACTTTCGCTCAAAAGGATCAATCCCTCTTCTTCAAGTTTTTTCAACGCAGCAAAAGCGGCAGCCGAACGGAAGCCAAAGCGCAAGCAAAACTTCTCCAGGTCAAAGTCATAACTCTCCCCCTCACTGCCGCCTACCGCCAACTGAAAGTAGTTTGCAAGGCCCTGATAGATTTTCTTGAGGTATTCGATGCTGGGGTGGGCTTGTTGAATCTTGCTGCGCAAAGCCGTCACATCCGATTCATGAAAGACCAAGGCAGCATACGATTTCTTGCCATCACGTCCAGCCCTTCCGGCCTCCTGGTAATATGCTTCCAGGTTCTCAGGCAAATCCATGTGAATGACGGCGCGCACATCCGGTTTATCGATCCCCATCCCGAAGGCATTGGTGGCAATCATCACCCGCTTCGTATTGTTGATCCATTCCTCCTGTCGCAACATCCGGTTGGCATGCGAGAGACCGGCGTGGTAGAAAGCAGTTTTTATGTTTTGTCGTTCAAGCCAACGGCTCATTTCCACGGTGCCCTTCCTTGAACGCATGTAGACAATGGCACTTCCGGGAACGTGGCGCAGGATTTCCAGGAGCTTCTTTTCTTTGTGCTCTGTCTTTCTTACTACAAATGACAGGTTTTCCCTTGCAAAGCTCTTCTGAAAAATGAGCGGTTCCTGCAGGCCCAGTTTTTCAACGATATCTTCTTTCACCACCTTCGTGGCAGTTGCCGTAAGTGCCAGGAAATGGACATCGGGTTTAATTTCCCGCAAGGCACCGATCTGCAGATAAGGAGGACGGAAGTCATACCCCCATTGGGAAATGCAGTGGGCCTCGTCTACCGCTATCAGCGAAACATTCATCTTGCGAAAACGCGCTAGAAAAAGGTCGGTCTGTAAACGCTCAGGTGAGAGGTACAGAAATTTGAACTTGCCGTATACACAGTTGTCCAGTGCAATATCCATTTCCCTTCTACCCATTCCAGAATAAACTGCAAGTGCTGGAATTTGTTTGGAGCGCAGCTGTTGAACCTGGTCCTGCATCAGTGCAATCAGCGGACTGATGACCAACGTGATGCCATCGAGCAACATGCCAGGCACCTGAAAACAAACGGACTTGCCACCGCCGGTAGGTAACAATGCAACAACATCTTTTTTGTCAAGTACCGCCTGGATGATCTCCCGTTGCGGATTCCTGAACTGCTGGTGGCCCCAGTATTTTTGCAGGATGGATTCTGGCGACAGCAAAATTCTTTGAATGATTACCCCTGGCCGATCACCAGGTGATGGTTTGCTTGTTGAGAAATGCCCCAATTCCCTTTTTGCAGTCCTCGGTGGCACGCGCGGCGGCGTTTTGCAGGGTGGCGAAATCAAGCGCCTCCTCGAACGGCAAATGTTGTACTTCCGCAATCATGCCCTTCGTCATGGCAAGCGACTGTGCCGAAGTGCCATGGATAAGTTCATTCGCGAAATTTTCTGTATCCATTGCAAGGCTGGATTTTTCTGAAAGTTTATAAACGATTCCAAGCTTATTGGCTGCTTCTGCACTGATAAGATTTCCCGTTAGCAACAGCTCCTTGGCACGGGCCTCTCCCAGTTTCCTTAATACGAAGATCATGACAATGGCGGGTACGAATCCTATTTTTACTTCGGTATAACCAAACTTTGCTTCGGGAACAGCGAACACAAAATCGCATACCGTTATCAATCCACAGCCTCCCGCGAGTGCCGAGCCTTGTACCTGGGCAATAATTACCTTTTTCAACCGATACATCTGAAGAAGCAGGTCCTTCAGTTGGCGGGAGTCGGCAAGGTTTTCTTCGTATGAAAACTGTTGCAACTTCTGGAGGTAGGCCAGATCGGCACCCGCGCAAAATGCTTCGCCATTGGCACGGAGGATAATTACTTTCACGGCCTTATCCGATTCTGCGCGGGAAAAGGATTCCTTCAGTTCACTGATCATTTCAGGACTCAAGGCATTCCTCTTTTCCGGCCGGTTGAGCGTGATGTATCCGATGCGGTTTTGAGTTAGATATTCGACGAGGGCCATATTTACTTAATCAGATTAAAGATACTAAAAGCAGCGAATTGGATATATAAAATCATTCTGTGTAAATCCGTGTAATCTGTGGCGACTTTTAGTATTCCAAGCATTGTCAAGTAACCTCTTGAGTTAATATGTGGAAACTTGCCACAGATTGTACGGATTACCACTGATTAAGGCACTGGGTCAAAACTTTTACAGACTCACTGCAAATGCCCCTTCCCCCAAAACAGAATGAAATTGTACACCCATCGAAGCTGCCTCCTTTTTGAATTGTTCACAATAGCGGTAGGAATTGCTGCTGTCTAATATTAGCTTTTCAAAATTGAGGTGATCCGATATTTGCTTAAGTGATTTAACTGAATTGTTGCTGATGATCAGGTAATCTACTTTCAGATACTTCGGCAACCGAAAGTTCTTTGATTGAATCCAAAGAAATGTTCTGCCTCGCAAGCGATAGAGTGTCAATCCCTGGATCAATGATTGCGAAGCTATTTGAAATTCCGAATCAGGTTTGTATCGGTTTGCCATTTGATTAGGTTGAATGTGAAATTTGATTTTTTGCTGATCCTGAAATAAGGACGAATCACCCACAAAATGAGATTCACCATCCACTACCCATTCCATGGCCCGGTGACCCTGGATCCGGTAAACAATCCAGTGAAACTTGTTGGTGTAATCACACCATGATGCGAATGAGAATATGGCAGCGCACCCAAACATGAATACCAGTGATTTAAATTTTCTGAATTGAATGAGCATTACACCACCCAGGATGAGCAGGAACAGAACGTAGCATTGAAAGAGGTTGATCGAAAGACGATCGATGACACTCATTGGCAAACGTTCCATCAGAAAAATGCCTTCATTCATCATTTTCGCCAACCATTCAAGGGCCATTCCCAGCCAGGGTGCGATGAAGTCAAGGGGGCTCAAAAGGAGCAACAAAATACCGCCCACCAATACCAGGCTGGAAGCGGGGATAACGAATAGATTGGAAAGAAGAAAATAAACAGGGAATTGGTGAAAATAAAAAATACCAAGTGCCATGGTTGCAATTTGAGCGGCAATGGACACGGTGGTGATCTGCCAGACCCAATGCAACCCTGCGTTGGGTGCTTCCCAAAGATTCTGGAGGGGTCTCTGCAAATAAACGATACCAAATACGGCCAGGTAAGAGAGCTGGAATCCTACGGACATCAACAGAAATGGATCGTACAACAACAAGCAAAAGGCCGATGCAGCGAGGGTATTGTAAATATTTGTATTTCTTCCCATGGGCTTGGCAATAGCAACAAAAGAAAACATCGTGACCGCACGCAGAACGGAGGGAGACAGGCCGGTGATGAAGGCATAACCCCATAGTAGCATGAGACTCATAAGTGCAATCGCCCACTCACCACCGGGGATTTTGCGCAACGGTCTAAAGAAAAAGAGAAGTATGCCGTAGATGATACTAACATGAAGCCCAGAGACAGCAAGTACATGCATGGCACCACTGGCTGAATAGGCGCTCAGAATTTCGTTGTCCAGACCATCCGTGACACCCAGCACCAAAGCCATCAATATCCCCTGTTCTTGCGGAGCGGCAATCCATCTTCGAAACACCGACACCGAAGCCTTGCGTGCACGGTGCGCATAAAATAGAAGCCCCCGATCGACTGACTTCTGAAACAAGACCCACTCACCCCGGCGCACAAATTGTTGATGGTGGATGTTCTTAAAACGGAGGTACTCACTGAAATCAAATTCATAAGGATTGTGAGCAGCCTCCACTTCCTTTGGCTGTCCTTTGATCAAGAGTATATCTCCATAGTCCAGTGTTGAGACAAGTTCTTCCTTCGGCCAGTAAAGATTGATCCGACCTGATACCGACCGCCATCCTACATTTGTCAAGATCGATTGCACTTGGCCGACGCACTTCCAGGATTTGGCTTTCTCTTCAGCCGGGGTGATCAGCTTTACCCGATAAGTCTCAATTCCATCCTTCTGTTGAAGAAGATGGTCAGGTGCATGGGATTCATCCCGGAGAAGCACAGTCAAATAACCCGCGATGGCAACGGCTGACAGTCCAATGAGCCCTGATGCTAATTTGAGTACGCGCGAGAAGCGCAAGAAAAATCTCACCGGAAAATAGGACAAAGAAAATACGGTAAACAGGATGATTGTGTGGTTCTCCGAAAGGAGGTCGGGTCGGAAAATACACAGGAGCACGCCAGCTGCAAAAAAAGCAGCAATTCGGACCATGGCAAATGGAATCCAACGCATGAAAGGAAGATAAAAATTCCCTCCTGGCGAGTCAAGTGATTACATGAGGGCCAATCTTATGCAGTTTGACATTCAATGTTGGGCAGGCGGATTATTTTTCTGGTAAGCATCAATGATCTCACGCACGAGGTGGTGCCGGACCACATCTTTTTCTGTCAATTCAATAAATCCAATACCTTGGACATCCTTCAGTATTTTAACTGCCTCCTTTAACCCGGATCGTTGGTTGGCAGGCAAATCGATTTGTGTGGCATCTCCGGTCACGATCATCTTTGATTCGGGCCCCATGCGGGTGAGGAACATTTTCATCTGCATCGGTGTGGTGTTCTGCGCCTCATCGAGCAAAATGAATGCATTGTTGAGTGTGCGACCCCGCATGTAGGCCAGTGGGGCTATCTCGATAATTTCACGCTCCATGTAGTATTGGAGCTTTTCAAATGGAACCATATCATTGAGTGCATCATAGATTGGTCGCAGGTAAGGGTCGATTTTTTCTTTCAGGTCGCCGGG
>JAYVEZ010000115.1:0-8156 GCA_043773645.1 Cytophagales bacterium | reverse complement strand
GTTAATGGATACAATAAGAAGTAATAAATTAATTGCTTTCATGGATAATTATTGTTTTAACTGATAGTTGGTGTTCACTTAAGCATTTGCATCACTCATCAAGATTATGTTACTGATCCGACATTCATTCAATGTCATGGGAAAAACTCCTATGACAATTTTTCAGGTTGGAGGTCAAGAGCATACAATAGTGAGCGTTTTACGAACGCTTGCACGGTATAATTCAAGGGTAATCATGCTTGAGTAATGAAATAGTTGAATATGCGTTGAACGAAACATTTCCATGCTTCCTGCAATGCCCAAAAAGGGTATCTCCATTAGGACCTTTTCAATTGTTTCCTCCATGGGCGAAATCAACCGACAAACAGGACAGAAAACAATCAGGAAAACCTGATCATTTTAGTTTGGAAAAGTCAAGAAATTGAGCATTGACGACAACTCAGCAAACGGAGTACTTCTAACCTCTATGGCAGCTGGGGGAGCAAGTCGCACAACCATTTGCATCTGAATAGTGAAGTTTAGCTGCTGCTACAGCCGAGAAACAAGATGTGTGTTCACCCAAGTCAATATAGGATTGGGTTGGCCACCAGTTGCATCCCTCTTTGTAAACTTCGTGGTCGTTGTAGGGGATGGAGTATTTCTGTTTACACGATACTTTGCCATAAGATTTGGGATTATTGGTTTGTGTACCAATAAAGGTTTCACATTCTTACAAACAATGTCAATCCCTGAAAACAGGGATAAATTGAAAGAAATAGAACCGAGTAACAATTCAGAAAACAAGGATCACTAAAGGCTAATAGCGTCCGTAATAGTGTCCGTGACAAAACTAAATTATCAAGTTAACATGTTGTTTATTACCATATTAGACAACATATTAAGTGACCCTGGTAGGAATCGAACCTACATCCTGAGAATCGGAATCTCAGATTCTATCCATTGAAATACAGAGCCGGTAAAGAATTGCAAGAATAGCCGGCAAAGATAATGCCTTCAGCGCGGATTCAAAAGGAAGACGCTGAGGGCATCGGAATGAATACCGACTGTCATTAACCTCTTTGCAGCAACGCCGAATCGGGGTAATTTCACCGTCAACCAACTTCTTTGTCAATGAATACCCGAAGATCATTCCTCCTGCTTGGTCTATTCCTCCCTTGCCTTGGCCTGCCTCAGCCAAAGCAAACAAAATCCTCCGAGCCTCCCGCCCTCAGCGCCATCCGCGAAAGCGATCTGAAAAGCGACCTCTACGAAATGGCGGGCCCGCATTTTAAAGGCCGCGCGAGTGGCACGCTGGATGAGTTGAAGGCGTCAGCGTGGTTTGCGAACAAGATGAGGGACGCCGGCATCCAACCGGCCGGAGATGATGGTACGTACTTTCAATTTTTTTCGCTGTGGAGAAACCGGATTTCTCCCGCATCCACTGTAAGCATCGGTGATCATGCATTGAAATTGTGGAGTGAGGTGCAGATTGCACAGACAGCCCCAGCCTCGGTAAATGCTCCTGTGGTATTCCTTGGTCAGGCAGGCAAGTTTGATATCAATGCGGTAGAAGTAAAAGGCAAAGCCGTTGCGCTCCAGATGTCCACGGAGGGAATCGTGTGGAGGTCACTCCCGGAATGGCGCTACAACCGGGAGTTGATGGTGAAATACGGAAATGACCTGCTCGCCAAAGGTGCTGCCGCAATTATTTTTATTGCAGATGAATTTGGTGAGCGCAGCTGGGAACAAGCCCGCTATAACTTTTGGCTCGGCTCCTATGATATCGAAGGGGGGGCAAACGCCATCATTACCGCTAAACCTCCCGTGCTCTGGCTCCACGCCAGCGCCATGCAATGGATCAAACAGCCAGGCATTACTTTGAATGCAAACCTCATGCTCGATAGTTTCACTTATCCTTCGGTCAACATCGTCGGAAAGATTAAAGGGACTGATCCTGTTTTATCGAAAGAATATGTTCTCCTCAGTGGACATCCTGATGCGCACGGCATTCGCAACGTCATCGGAAATGATTCGATCTATTATGGAGCTGACGACAATGCCAGTGTGAATGTCGCCATGCTGGCCGTTATGAGGGCGTTGAAACAATCACCGGCCAAACGATCGGCGCTGATGGTTATTCACGGAAGTGAGGAACGCGGCTTGTTTGGCTCGCGCTGGTATTCTGCCCATCCTACTGTGCCGATTCAGTCCATCGCCGCAGTATTGAATGGTGATATGATCGGAAGAAACAACCCTGACAGTGCGGCCTTGCTGGGTGTTCAATCACCACATCGAAATTCACCTGAACTGGTGAAGATGGCATTGGACGCAAACCAGGAAGGGCCTGCTTTTAAGCTGGACACCCTTTGGGACAAACCCACCCATCCCGAAGTTTGGTATTTCCGCAGCGATCACCTTGCGTACGCGAGGTTAGGTATCCCTGCGTTGATGTACACGACGTTGCTGCACTCCGAATACCATACACCGCAAGACAATCCACAAAACATCAATTACAGCAAGTTGAAAAAGATGACTGAGTGGATTTATCGCACCGCCTGGAAAGTAGGCAACGCTGACAAGCGGCCGCGCACAGATCCAAATTTTAAATTGGAGCGATAGGAATGTGATGTATTTATTCTTATTTATTTGATTCGATGGAATTGTGGTCACTTATATAGTCCGCACCGGCACGCGCTGGAAGCGTCGCGCCATAGTCTTATTTCAGCGACACCATGATGGGTATAAAACTCTGGAGATAGGGGAGCACCCCGGTAGAATGGTTGGCTCCTGGTATGGTGGTCAGGGTAACAATGGAAGTCGGGGCGCCATTGGCGATGAGTTTCTGGAGCGTGACGACCGAATTGTTATACGGTACGGTGATGTCCGCATCGCCGTGATACATGTACATCCGCACGGCTGGCTTCCAATCTGTAAGGCTGTTGATCCGGAATGCGTCGGTGATGTATTTATATTTTGGATCGGTGTCTATGTTGGTGCGCAAGTCGGCTTTGATCAGCGCCGAAATAGAGGTGGTCAGCCCCGCATCAATTTCACTGCTGCTTTTTGTTCCGTCCAGCAGACCGGGAATGTTGGTAGCGTACGGCTCATTAAAGAAATCGGAAAGGCCATTGGTCCAGTTCAGGTAGTAACTTTTATATGCAACGGCTACGTCAGCGAGGTAGAACGGCTCCGCGTAGGTAGTCAAGCCAAAGAAATATTCCTGCATGGCTTTTACGTCGTATCCGCCAGCAGCAGGAAATGAAGCAACGAGGGTAAAATCTGTCAATCCATTTTGCTCTATCAGTTTGTGCGCTGCCATGGTGGCATAACCGCCTTGTGAGTAGCCTGCCAAAAAAAGTTTACCATTGAATGGGGTGTTCAGCGTGACGGACAATTCTTTCGCGGCGCGCAGCATATCGACCACGGCACTGGCAGTTGCTTCCTCAATGTAGTACGGGTGGATGAAATTGGAAGTGCTCCCAAATCCAATATAGTCCGGTATCACCGCAATCAATCCCAAAGATCCCATCCCTGCGTAGAGTGTCATTTCTGTGCTGCCCAAGGGTATGGTCGATGGCGCCTCTGCATGAGACGCAATGGTGCCATGCTGAAAGCTCATCATCTCAACGGGGATATCGGACTTCGGGAGCACCACCAAACCGGACGCTGTTAGTTCCTGACCCCTATATAAAGTCCTGTAGGTAATAGAGTAAACGCTAACATCGTCAATGAGCAGGGAAGTCAGGCCCGTGGTGAGAAAAGAGGATTTCAACTCAGCCGCACTGTGGCTAAGAACCTTTTGATAGCTGACCAGTACAGTATTCGGTGTTGGCTGTACTTTATTATTGTCCTGACAGCCTTGGATGACGAGGAGCCCAAGAATGAAGAAGGGGAGGAGAAGTCTTCTGAATTTCACAGTCACACACGAATGTAGTGAGTTTCTGGTTGCGGGTTCAGAGTTCAGAGTTTCGGGTTCAGAGTTTCGGGTTCCGAGTTCCGGGTTCAGAGTTTCGGGTTCCGAGTTTCCGAACCCTGAACCAGGAACTCTGAACTTCTAAACTTATGACGACCGGTACGCCATCTCGTAAATCGACTTCACATGCGGCCCGAGGAACACGCGCGCGTAGATTCTGATGATGGAAAGTCCGTCGATGATAAAACTCAGTGAAACAATGAACGCAAGCCAGGGCTGATCTTCGTGGATGTGCGTGAAGATCAAATCCTCGCCCACAAAACTGGGGGTGATGGGAAAACCCGATACCCCGAGACAAGCGATCAGGAACACAAAGGCAAACTTGGGATGCTTGTAAGAGTGTCCATGAAACTGATCCAGGTCGATGCTGCCTTCGTGTCTTTTCAGCCAGCGCAAACATTCAAACCCAAGAACCCCGGCCACAGCCACCCCAATCAGGTAAATATGAACGTCGTTGAAACTGAAGTGCTCATTGAATGATATCGCCAGGGCAATCCAGAAGTGATTCATCACCACCAACAACCAGCTCATGCGCGCCAGCCTTCTTTCTGTAAAGGCCTTCAACACCATAAAAAGTGCGATGAGTGAAAAGACATAGGGCAAGTACTTCTCTATGCCGGCGGGAACAAGGTCCTGATTGTACACCACAAAAAGTCCGACCAGGTACGCAGGTATGCCAAAGTAGAGTACCCTGTCCAACGTCAGGAAGTCAAGTTTTTTACCTACAAATTTTATAGGATTCCACAGGTAGCGGTACATCATGGAATCAAGGTTCCACTCTTTGAGGCACAGCATGTAGAAGGTGTATTCAATTCTCTTGGGAAGAGAATCTTCGAAGGTCTGCTTGCGGGGAACGAAATTGTAAAACTGTTCGCGGATGAGGTAGCTCACCACCGAAGGCGATACGAGCAGTTGGTAGGTGCGCAGGAAAGCATTGCCTGCAAAGTGGAACAATGCCAGTTTCTCAAATCCTGCTGCCACTTCGATGAAGATCAAACCAATCTGCGATATGGACGCATAAGCGATCTGACTCTTCACAGAGGATTGTACGCGCGCGATTCCGGTGGCAATGCCGCTGGTGAGGAGGCCCAGAACAGCGATGACGATGCGTACGGAATACTGGTGTTCCCAAAAAGGGAATGTTCTTAACAAAAGAAAGACCCCTAAGTGAACAGACAAGGATCCATAAAAAATCGCACTGGAGGGCGTTGGACCTTCCATGGCCCTGGGCAGCCAGGAAGAAAATGGCAACTGTGCTGATTTCGCTGCTGCAGAAAGTAGAAACATCAAAGAAATGAAGACACCAATCATGGTATGACCCTGCAGGTGTTCACTTACCAATTCAGCGTTGCTGAGTTTCAGAAAGGTGATGTTTTCATGCCACAAATGATGACTCATCCACATGGCCAAAATCAATCCGACATCACCAATCCGGTAAATGGAAAATACTTTAACGGCGTTTTTAACGGGCAGATAACGGTCGCGGTAAAAAGCGATAAGGAGAAACGAGGAGATACCCAATACTTCCCAGCCGATGAAGAGCGTCTCCAGGTTTCCGGAGAAAATGGCAATGTTGTAGCCAATGTAAAAGAAGAGAATGGTATTGAAAAATCGTTTGTAGCCTCCTTCGCGATGCATGTAGTAACGGCTGTAGATGGTCACCAGGAAAGTGAGGATGGATCCCACCATCAGGTACACGGCAGTTACCTGGTCGAAAAACAGATCAATAAAGAAGGAATAATCCGTAGTTTGATACACCACAATATCCTTGACATTCAATGTGGGGTGTCCCTGGATAAGCCAATAGCCGACAAAACCCGCGGCGACCAGCAAGTGCAAGCCCACGGCTGAAAAAGCGCCCCAGGAAATGATGTCTTCCTTCTTGCTTGGAATAAGAAGACTGAAAACGAATCCCAGGATGGGCAACAAAACAAAGAATTGAAGAAAGATAATCATGGTGTGCTTAAGCTATTTCGTAAACCGGTAAATTTTCTTCGTGTGTTTCCAGTATGGGTGTCATATTGGTTGTCACCTCTACCGCCTTTTGCAATGTATGATAGGGAGTGAATTGACCATCCTTGAATTCAAACAATTCATGTGTCTCCGGATGAATGGCCACGAGATGGACCCACTCATTGATAAACCATTCGTACGTCTCCGGTAGGATTTGAATTACTTTCAAAATGACTTCTGGCAAGTGCTCGATGATGATCAGCAATCTAATTGGGTCGTGCACTTCAATCATCTGACTGGGAAGGCCTGGCCGCAGGTCACCGTCAATGCCATTGGCTACACCAAATAGACCCATCACATTGTGCGGTAGTTTTGTGCCTGCACCCAACTTTTGGTTGTCGACGCGGGAGAAAAAATACTCAAGGTTGATGCCACCGCAAACGGGCCCCAGGGGCTTCACAATGCCAAACAGCAGCTTGCCTTCAGGATCAATGGAGTAGTCATACGAATTCATGAATGACCTCCGGTCCAGAAACAAACGCTTAGTCAACGCCCGTCGTCCGACAATACAAAGGGCGTTGGTGGCGTGATTCAGTTCGGGTCTCGGTTCAAATAAAGACACCGACCGGATGCGGATGGCCTCATGGATGGTCTCGGGGTTCTGGTGCGTATTGACGGAGACAAACCTTCTGGACCTTTCTTTTGCGTTGAGGTCCAAAGCTTTTTCAAAAACCAATTCATTCTTTTTATGGCATTCTGAATTTATGGCCGACAGTGATGTTTCATCAAAGAACAAAACTTCATCGCGGGTTGTATCATGAAGCCCGCCGACAAACTGGGTCTCGACAGGGATGGCAACACCCCGTTCGGCAAGGATCTTGCGCACTTCAGGATGATTGATAAAATGACACATGACGCGGGAGTTGACAGAGCCAGCACGTCCCGAACAGGCGCCACAATCATAGGCGGCATAATGGGGATTGTTCACACTGCTTGATCCATGTCCTACCAGGTACACGATGGGCGCAAAATCTTTTAGAAGTCCGATGCTTTTCAATAGTCCTTCGGCGCGGTTGGCCATCTCTTCCACAGTAAAGCCTATCTGCAAGTCATTCTCCCGTTCATTCAAATTATGATTTTCAATCGTCAGCTGGGAGTACTTATCCATGTGCTTGAATGAAGAGGCGGTCGCGGGTCCCATGGCGGGACGAAAAATATTAATGAATAATCTCACGGCTGCCCAGAAGCCCAAAGTCTGGCTGATCAGCCAGCCACGAAAGAGGCCATGTGTATTTTTGGATAGGTGCAAGTCCTTTTCCCGCTTGCTGGTACTCCCCACTTCCTTGATCAGGTATTTTGGTGTGACAGGCCACGGGCAAAGTTTGGTATAGAATTTTCCATCCTCCGGCTGAAAGTAAAATTCCACGCTGAAGAACCCCGGAGTGCCAAACGTTTCACAAGACGGGTCGGTCTTTTCCAGGTAGCGCCTGAAAGAACATTCGCGGTCATCAATGCAAAAAATAGATTGGAACGTCTTGTTTGCAATGGTCTCCACCACTGTTTTTTTCTGAAGGCCTGCGAGCACCTCGTCGTAGTAACTCCATTCAAATGCGTCTTGCCAGATCGAGATTGCTTCCTGTAGATCTGTGACAGGAACTTCATCAAAAAGCCCTACCGGATTATTGGTCATGCTGGAGCCAAGCGGCAACCAGTTGGGTCCAAAGTGTACATCAAGGGCATCGATCTCCAGCAGCAGTTCAAAAATAATAAGCTCTTTGATCGTGATTTGCTTCCGGTCCAAGAGCGTCTGAGGCACATCTTCAACCGTGGATACCATTCCTGCCCAGCCCTGGTGTGCGAACTGCTGGTCAAACAAGTACTGCTTGTAGACTGATTCATCACCCACCACAATTTTTAACAGTGTGGTGATATCAGGATTCTGAAGAAGGAGTGTTCTGGCCCTTTCTGTTTTGAAGAAGCTGGTGAAGCTGGACCGTTCCAGCTCGATCAGGGAGGCAATGAATCCTTTGTTGGCGACCGGAAAATTCCAGATCGAGATGCCCTGATCCATGAAGCTGCAGAGGGTACGGAAAAGAAGGGGATGCACCATGGAGTCCAGATCGATCTGGTAATGCCGCTTCCAGTTGGACCTCAACGACCCAATTCTTGGAAGGGCCTGCCGGTCAAATTTTCCAGACAATACTTTGGCCTTCCATTCCTGGACCTTTCCAGCTCCAAGTCTTTGTGCGAT
>JAYVEZ010000114.1:0-23027 GCA_043773645.1 Cytophagales bacterium | reverse complement strand
CACCAGGGGATCTCGAAAGGATCAAAGCTTCCGTCAAAAAGGCCGAAGACAAGATTTCCGGTGAGATCGTTCCCGTCTTTGTAGAGCGAAGCAGCCACTACAGCATTACCCACTATTCCGGAGCCATGGTCTTGTCAACTGCCGTGTTTCTGATGATTATCGTTCTGGACCGGTATGTTCCTTCCCTGGCGATATATGATCCTATTTTCATTTTTCTCGCCGTGAGCATCGGGGGCCTGGTGGGGGCCATTGCAACGAGTGCAATTCCATTTATCAAACGGTTACTTCTCAGCCAATCGCACATGGACCAGGCTACCCGCAAGCGGGCTGAAAATGCTTTCCTGGAAGAAGAAGTATTCAACACACGTCACCGCACCGGCATCATGATCTTCGTTTCTTTTTTTGAACATGAGGTGATTGTCATGGCCGACCGCGGTATCAGCAAGGTGGTCGAACAAAAAGAGTGGGACTCTTTGGTTCGAAACATCATTGACAAAATCCGTTTGGACAAAGTAACGGATGGGATTGAGTCATCCATCCTTCGCTGTGGAGAGATCCTGCTCGAAAAAGGGTTTGTCAAAACACACGATGACATTAATGAGCTTCGTGATGACTTGCGCATGGAAGATTGATTCAAAACATCTCACTTCAGAATACCTCATGAAACGCTTACCACTTTTTTTTGTCTTCATCTCCCTTCTTGGTTTATCACTTCATGCTTTTGCACAAAAGGAAATCCCCGAACTTTGGGGTCAACATGTGCACGACGAAGCCAAAGCCCTGAATCAACAAACAATCGATAACCTTGAACAAAAGCTCAAGGTATTCGAAGACTCCACCACCAACCAGATCGCCATTCTTATTGTACCCTCCCTCGACGGTGAAGTGATTGAACAATATGCCTTGCGGGTAGCCGAAAAATGGAAGCTGGGACAGAAAGACAAAGACAATGGGGTTGTCCTTCTGGTCTCGATCAACGACCGTAAAATGCGAATTGAGGTTGGCCAGGGTCTGGAAGGGCCGCTGCCCGATGCCATCTGCAATCGCATCATTAGAAATGAAATGGCTCCGAACTTCCGCCGCGGAGACTACGATACCGGGGTAACAGCCGCAACCGTTGCCATTATGCAGTCCATCAAAGGCGAATACAAAGCTGACCAAGGGCCCATCGCCCAAAGGGGCGGAGGAAGTCGCTTTCTTACGCTGCTTGTAATTTTTATAATATTCACATTGTTCAGGCTCCTTGCCAGAAGAGGAGGCCGCAGCGGTGGATGGACATCTGGCGCCGGTTGGTTCATTGGTGGATGTGGTGGCGGTTGGGGCGGTGGAGGCGGTGGAGGAGGAGGCTTCTCTGGCGGAGGCGGGAGCTTTGGTGGGGGCGGGAGCAGCGGAAGCTGGTAGTCGGTTGCAAGTTCTCTGTCTCAAGCATGTGTGCCCGCATGAATCTGCTATCTAAAAATTCTTGTTCGGCTCAGGCTTCAATACCAATATTTCAAGACTTACTTTTGAGCTGAATTTTATACTTCCCAATCGCAGTCATCCCACTATGAAGAAAGACAAAGTCATATTCGACCTCATCGAAAAAGAAAAACATCGCCAGCAAAACGGTATTGAACTCATCGCCTCAGAAAATTTTGTTTCAGAACAAGTGATGAAAGCCCAGGGCACTGTGCTGACAAACAAATATGCGGAGGGTCTTCCCGGCAAGCGATATTATGGTGGATGCGAAGTGGTGGATGAAATCGAGCAATTGGCCATCGACCGCGTGAAAGAACTTTTTGGCGCAAGCTGGGCCAACGTGCAGCCCCATTCAGGAGCCCAGGCCAATGCTGCAGTGATGCTGGCGTGCCTGAAGCCAGGAGACAAAATTCTTGGTTTCGACTTATCTCATGGGGGTCACCTCACCCATGGATCATCGGTTAACTTTTCTGGCAAACTGTATCAGCCTTCTTTTTATGGTGTTGAGCAAGAGACAGGATTGATCGACTTCGATAAGGTCATAGAAATTGCCCAACGCGAGAAACCAAAAATGGTCATATGCGGTGCCTCTGCCTATAGCCGCGATTGGGACTACAAAAAGTTACGCCTGGCTGCCGACTCAGTTGGCGCTTTACTCTTGGCAGACATTTCGCATCCTGCTGGTCTCATTGCAAGGGGGCTGTTGACCGATCCTATGGAACATTGCCACATTGTGACAACGACAACACACAAAACATTACGTGGTCCCCGTGGCGGCCTTATCATGATAGGCAAAAACTTCGACAATCCCTGGGGGCTGAAAACACCTAAGGGTGAAATTCGCAAGATCTCTTCCATTTTGGATTCCGGAGTATTTCCCGGCACCCAGGGCGGTCCGTTGGAACACGTCATCGCTGCAAAGGCGGTGGCATTTCAGGAGGCAATGACAGATGAATACATGGATTACATAGTCCAGGTGGCAAAAAACGCAAAGGTCATGGCCGATGAGTTCACCCGAAGAGGATATAAGATTATTTCAGGTGGCACTGACAACCATCTAATGTTGATTGACCTCCGCTCAAAAAATCTCACCGGAAAGTTAGCAGAAGAATCATTAATCAAGGCAGATATCACCATCAACAAGAACATGGTCCCCTTTGATACGCAGTCACCCATGGTCACCTCAGGCATGCGGGTAGGAACACCGGCCATCACCACCCGTGGCATGAAGGAAAAAGACATTATCAAGGTGGTGGATTTGATCGATGAAGTCCTGAAAAAACCCTCCGACGAAAAACATCTCAAGGCGGTTAAGCGCAAGGTGAATACGTTTGTCAAGAGGTTTCCCCTTTACACCAAATAGATAAATTTTTTTTTCCCGCCGATTACGCTGACTTTCGCAGGTATTTTCTGCCATTTTCCGCGTTCAGAAGATAATACACGATATGAGTGAAGAAAAAGAAATGTCCTTCCTGGACCATCTTGAGGAGTTGCGCTGGCACATCGTACGTTCGATAACGGCAATCATGATATGCATGATGGTTGCTTTTTTCTTCACCAAATGGATCTTCCAACACATCATTTTTGCGCCCACCAACGTCGACTTTATTACCTTTCAATGGCTCTGTGATCTTGGCAACCTTACCGGGGCAGTCGATGCACTTTGCGCCAAACCTTTTCCATTTAAGATACAGAGTCGGTACATGACGGGGCAGTTCACCATGCAGGTATTGTCTGCCTTTGTCATCGGTTTTATTGTTTCATTCCCTTACGTTTTTTGGGAGATATGGAGGTTTGTTAAGCCCGGACTTCGGCTGAGCGAGCGGAAAAATTCCAGCGGTGCGGTATTCGCTGTTTCCTTCTTATTCCTACTCGGTATTTCATTTGGGTATTTTATTCTCTGTCCCATGATGACGTGGTTTTTCGCTTCGTATTCGATCAGCGATGTAATCGTGAACGAATTTGATATTACATCCTACGTCTCAACGTTTGTCGCCCTTGTTTTTGGCAGTGGCCTTTTGTTTCAATTGCCCGTGGTTGTCTACTTCATGACCAAAGTGGGACTCCTCACACCAAAATTCATGCGCACTTACCGTCGCCATGCGATCATTGTGATTCTTATTATCGGTGCCATTGTTACGCCGCCCGACCCGCTGAGCCAGGTATTGATTTCGCTGCCGTTGTTTCTGCTCTACGAAATCAGTATTTTCATATCAGCTTATGTTGTTCGCCAGAAGAGAAAGCAGGAAGAACAAGAAGCGAAAGCAGACGAGATGACCGCATGATGCCAAAAATTGCCATCGGAGCCGACCACGCAGGCTATGAGCTGAAGGAGCATTTGAAAAAATGGCTTGAGCTAAATGGCTTTGTAACAAAAGATTACGGCACTTTTTCCAACGAGTCAGCGGACTATCCGGATTTTGCACACCCCGTAGCCCTGGCCGTTGAAAAAAAGGAGGCTGACCTTGGACTATTGATTTGCGGCAGTGGTAATGGAGTGGCCATCACCGCCAACAAACATCAGGGTATTCGGGCCGCGATCTGCTGGAAGGAAGATCTGGCGGCTCTTGCGCGGGAGCACAACGATGCCAATATCCTCTGCCTGCCCTCACGCCACATCAGCACCGAACTCGCTGAAAAAATTACCGACCGTTTTCTGAATTCAAGCTTTGAAGGCGGACGACATGCCCGCCGGGTAGACAAGGTAAGCTGTTAGCGTTTCCAGTAGAGTTCATTTTCTTTCCGGTATTCTTTTCCCAGCAATGGTATCCTTTCGATGATACTTCCCATTTTACCGCTTTCATCTATAATCACATCGGGCGGATCCTGCAAAATGGATTGATTGATCTTAATAATATTTTCATAGTAGTCGGGCTGCTCAAAGTATTTCTTCGAAAGGTCCCAATCCAAAAAGTATCCTGCCATGTGATTTTGTAGAAAGGGAGAGAGGTCATTCCCAATAATCATGATTTTCCTGCTTACCAAACGGCCATCATACGGAGAAGGGTGAGGAAAGAGCGCAGTATAATCCACCTGTTTCAGTGTTTGATACCGGGACAATAGGCTAATCGAAAGTAAGCCAAGGATAAGAATCCATAACATGCTTTCAGCAATCGCCTTTCGTCGAATCAACAAAAGATAGTGACTGATAAAATAGGCGATGGGTGGAAGACAAGCAAAGAAACTGTGGGGAGACCTGTCCGGCGTAAGCCAAACCTGAACAGCCGCAATGATCAGCCATAAAAAAATGGTTTGAAAAAGCTGAGACTGATATTTGGTAAACCGGGCTTCGCGGGTCAACATGAAAAGCGAAAAGATAAAATAAACCACCGGCAGTGCCAGCAACATCAACAATGAATTGATTCCGACAAGTCTCATACTTGATTGGGAAAAATTGGCTACATAGAAATGTGCCCAAAGATCCTCTGTGCGTTCGTAACAATAATACACAGTCAGCAAGACACCATGAACCAATCCAAATCCGAATATCAATAATGAAATTTTCCGAAAGGTCGCCCGCGCAAATACAATCAGAATGACCATTGCTCCAAATAAAAATACGGTGTAAGAAAAAATGAACAGGGACGAAAGTCCAAGAAAAACACCGAGGTTCAACACAATGGAATCGCGGTCAACCCGAAATTCTATTTCCTTGAAAAGATTGTTAAGGGCCAACAGCAATAGCGTGGAGGCCAGCAATTCGGGTGTTGTGGCCAGCAAATCGAAGGATAAGAAGCACAAAAAACCGAAAATCAAAGCCGGGACATAGCTGCTTTCATTGTAGGCTTTGTTATTGATCAGGAGTATTCCAAAGTAGGAGGCTTGAAAAAAAATAATGATCAATGCCAGGATGTGACGACCCATCAAGGATCTTCCAAAGATAAAATGCATGACCCCTTCCATGACCGCCATCATGGGGCCGGTCCTGTCAACGATTTCAACATACATGATTTTGTCTCCGATCGCTTCACCCAACACCATGCCCCGCAACTCCTGGAGTGTCATGGCCGGCATATCAATGAGGAGCGGAAGGCTGGCCAGTATGAGTAAAACCAGCAGGACGATCAGCCTATATGGGTCGTTGATGCGAAAATAGCGAAGCACGAATGATTCAAATTAGAGCGCAAATAACAAAAAATTGTCTAGGGTATGACCGGCAGCAATAAGGTTCACCTGGAGACGGGTCAATAGGAGGCTATTAAGGCACGACTTTCTTACCTTTGCTCCATGAGCGGAACAGTGCGTCAACAAAAGTTTAGTAAACTGATTTTAAAAGAACTCAGCGACATCTTTCAGCGCGATCAACGAGGGCTGCTGGGGAGTGAGTTCATCACCGTCATGGACGTCCGGGTGAGCCCTGACCTCAGTGTGGCGAGGGTTTACATTAGCATGCTTTTGGTAAAGGATAGAAAAAGTCTTCTGGACAAGCTTGACTTGCACAAAAAAGAAATCCGCAAGGCCTTGGGTGGGCGTATTCGAAACCAAGCACGAATCGTTCCCGAATTAGCCTTCTTTCTCGACGATGTGGAAGAGACTGCGCAGCGGATGGACGACTTGATCAAAGGTCTCAACATCCCTCCTGCCGACAAGAAATAATCATCACCCGCTCTGCATGAATCTTCCCTTTTTCATCGCCCGGCGCTATTTTCTATCCAAACGCAAGAAGAACTTTATCAATATTATTTCCCTGCTTTCCATGGCGGGGGTAGCCTTTACTACGGCTGCCTTGATTATCGTACTCTCTGTTTTTAATGGATTGGGTGTTTTGCTTCGATCCCTTTACACCACTTTCGACCCCGAACTCAAGATTGAGTTGGTAAAAGGAAAATCCTTTGAGGTGAACAACTCGCTTCTTTCATCCATTCAATCCACGCCGGGAGTGAAGATCGTCACGGAGGTAATTGAAGATTACGCCTATGTGAGCTATGGCCCTGCCAATACAGTTGTCACCATCAAAGGCATGAGCATCAACTTTCTTGATCAACACCGACTGGACGGACATATGGTGGAGGGGGAATTGAAATTAATGAAGGACAGCATCCCCTTTGCAATCCTGGGCGATGGGCTGCGCTATACCCTTTCTGTCGATGTGGCTGACGACATGCATGCGTTCAACGTTTTCTACATCAAGAACTCCAAGGCCAGATCTCTGGATCCCTCGAAAATGTATGCCCGGAAAAGTATTCGTCCGGGATCCGTATTCTCGATTGAAAAGAACCTCAATGAAAATTATATTTTCGTCCCACTGGATTTTGCCAACGAGCTAATGGGATACGGCACCCGGCGCACATCCCTTGAAGTGCAGACCGACGGTACCGACGTCCTCACAGTACAGGCAGCCTTGCAAGAAAAGCTTGGCGCAAATTTCTCCATACTCACCAACGAGGAGCAGCACAGGGACCTGTTCAGGTTGTTAAAGTTTGAGAAGTTGTTTGCTTTCCTTGCATTGTCTCTCCTCCTGTTAATCGGCTCCATCAATATCTTCTTTTCCCTCATGATGCTTGCCATCGACAAGAAGAAGGACATCAGTATCCTGACTGCGCTGGGGGCAACTCCTTTCTTTATCAAAAGGGTTTTTATAACTGAAGGAGTGTTGATTTCTTTCATTGGAGCCGGCGTGGGACTCCTCTTGGGCGCCTTCATTTGTTTTTTGCAAGACACCGTAGGGCTTGTCGGCATGGGCATGGATCAGGCGATAGTCAGCAACTATCCAGTCAAAATGGAGGTGACGGATTTTCTGCTTACCAGCGTCGTAATTATCGGCGTGGCCCTCATCGTTTCCTTCCGTCCAGCCATTTTAGCAGCCCGGTCCTACTCCATCGACCACCTGTGATGTAAGGTTTCGGCGGGAAACGCAAGAAATCATTTGCCGGTTTTGTCTATTTTGCAATTCTGCTTTTTCCGAAAAGTGTCAAAACCTCATTGGGTCGTCTCTTTCGAAGCGAAAAGCAGGGTTTTTAGCCCAAAATCCTCATGAAAGTTTCGGCAGCACAGCCGTTCCAATTGATCTACTCGCTGTTTCAACACGAGTATCTGGGCTATATTTTCGAGGCTTTCATCGTCCGCCTGGACGAAAAAGGGAAACTTACCTACCAGCACCAGAATATTTCTGCGAAAAATGCAAGGGAGTTTGCGAAGGGCCTGGATGACCGGGACTACGAGTTGATTGAGCTGATGGACAGCATGAATCAGGATGCGGTTCTCAGGCATTTTTCCAAAAAAATCATGAAACCGGATGAGTTTTTTGCCAAGGTTTTTAAGAAAGACAAAGGTGAGGAGAAGCTCCTTCAGGAACAGATCGAAGCGTACATGGAAAAGCGCCGCGCAGCCGTGCTGGAGAAAATGAAGGGCAAACGACTTTTTGAAATGGGCAATGACGGCGAGCCCACCTGGCGCAAACTGGAAGTGATGGAGCATCGTGCGAATGTTCAATTTCATTTTATAAGAACCGAAGAAAGTACAACCTACTACCCCACCATATCCTTCGATGGAAAGAAAGTAGAAATTCCTACGCCTGCCGCATACATGGTCTGTAAGATTCCCGCCTGGGTGGTCGTGAACGGAAAACTCTACGGCTTTGACAAACCTGTGGACGGCAAAAAACTTAATCCATTCCTCTCCAGGCAGAGTATCGTCATACCAAAAAATCTGGAAGAAAATTACTACAGCAACTTTATTACATCGCTCATCGCTTCCTTTGAGGACATCGAAGTAACCGGGTTTGAAATCATCAAGAACACGTACGAGCCCCATCCTTTGCTCACCATTTCTGAATTGCCTCCGGCCAATGCGAAAGAAATGGCCGTACTCTTTGCTGACCACCCGGAAGAAAAACCCAGCAATGATGAGGCTGGGAAAATTGTTTTTGACCTGTCCTTTAAGTACGGAAAGTATCGCTTTCGCGGAGATGCCTTCGGCGATGTGAATGTAACGCTGGAAAAGAAAGACAAGGACTTCATTTTTCATCGCATCAAAAGAGACATCGCGGCTGAAAAACAATATTCCCTGACACTCATAAAATTGGGCCTCCCCCTTGGCGGAAATTTTCGGACGGCCGTGGACAAAGCCCATGCTTTCTCATGGATCAATGAAAATCGGGTAAATCTGTTAAATTTTGGTTTCGAAGTAAGTCAACCTGACAACCGCGATAAGAAATATTTTGTTGGCAAGGCAGTTATTGAACTGGAAGTAAAAGAGAGCATCGACTGGTTTGATATCCACGCGAAAATCCGATTTGGTGAATATGAAATCTCATTCAAGGAACTGCGCAAACTAATCCTTAGAAAAAAAGTTGAGTTCAAACTTCCCAATGGGGAGATTGCCATCATTCCCGAGGCATGGTTGATTAAGTACGGTGATCTTTTTGCCATGAGTGAGACCCACGGCGCAAATGAAAAACCCGTTCTTCATAAGTACCACCTGAATCTCGTGAAAGAACTCCAGGAAGGTAATCTTGCCAAGGTTCACATGAGCGACCGGCTTCGAAACCTCGAAAACTTTACTGGAATCAAAGACTATCCTCTGCCGGCCGGCTTTCACGGTCAACTCAGGCCTTATCAAAAGGCCGGTTACAATTGGTTGAGATTTTTAAATGACTTCAGGTTGGGTGGCTGCCTTGCGGACGACATGGGTCTCGGAAAAACAGTGCAGGCACTCACCTTGCTGCAATCCGAAAAAGAAAAAGGCAATGCCGGCACCTCCTTGCTGATCATGCCAACGTCTCTCCTTTACAATTGGGAGATGGAGGCCGCCAAGTTTACGCCTGACTTAAAAATTCTTACGTATACGGGCACCAACCGCAACAAAGACATCGATCGCTTCAGCAAATATGATGTGGTGCTGACTTCATATGGTATTACCCGGCTGGATATTGAATCGCTCCAAAAGTTCTATTTCAATTATATCATTCTTGATGAATCCCAGGTCATCAAAAATCCAACCTCCAATATTGCCAAGGCGGTGCTGCAACTGAAGTCGCGATTTAAATTGACCCTGACAGGTACGCCGCTGGAAAACACGACCCTGGACCTCTGGTCGCAAATGACATTCATCAATCCAGGTTTGTTGGGAGGCCAGACTTTCTTTAAGAATGAATACCAGGTTCCTATCGAGAAACGGCATGATGAGGCAAAGACCAAGAAATTAAATTCGGTCATCAAGCCCTTTATCCTGAGAAGGCTTAAATCACAGGTGGCCACTGACCTCCCGGAAAAAGTGGAAAACATCTATTACACCAACCTTTCTCCCGCTCAGGAAGAAAAATACGAAGAAGCAAAATCCTTCTACCGGCATAAGATTCTTGACTTGATAGAGAAAGAAGGCTTGAATAACTCACGCATTACCATCCTCGAAGGTCTCACGCGGCTTCGTCAGCTTTCCAACCACCCCCGCATGGTCGATGCGCACTACAAAGGTGATTCTGGAAAACTGGAAGACCTCTCGCACATGATTGAGAACGCCTTGCTCGAGGGTCACAAACTATTAATCTTTAGTCAGTTTGTAAAACACCTTGAGATCGTAAAAGAATTTTTGAAGTCAAAGAAAATTGATTTCGCCTATCTGGACGGTTCAAGCATGGATAGAAAAGACCAGGTAGAAAAATTCAATAAAGATCCCAACCTGAAGATCTTTCTCATTTCCATCAAAGCGGGCGGACTTGGTCTTAACCTGACCGAAGCCGACTATGTATTTATTCTGGATCCTTGGTGGAATCCGGCCGTGGAGCAACAGGCCATCGACAGGGCCCACCGGATTGGACAGAAGAAGAAAGTATTTACCTATAAGTTCATCACGCGCAACACGGTCGAGGAGAAAATACTCCAGCTCCAAAAACATAAATTGAGACTCTCGGAGAATCTTATCAGCACCGAAGAGAGCATCGTAAAATCCCTCACCAGAGAGGACATTGAAATGATTCTCAACTAGAATTATTTTATCTCCACTTTCTCGTCTCCCATTTCGGACCTCGTATGCTTCCAGCGGTCGTGCGACCAAAGCCACCCTTCCGGTTGCTCGCGAATCACTTTCTCCGTGGCCTGTATGTAACTTTCAATGATGCTCAGATCATTCTTTCCATAGGGTGGTTCCGCAATCTTGATAAGTTCATTCTCGTAGTATCCTCTTTTTATCTTCCTGCTTACAAAGAAGATTACCGGGTATTGTGTCATGATGGCGAGCTGGTTGATGCCCTGAAAAAATGCGGTGTCCTGATTTAAGAAGGTTGTCCAATATCGCTTATCATGGTCAAGGCCCGGGAACTGGTCTGCCAGGAGTGCCAGGGCATGCAGTGTTCCTTTCTTCTTAATGGCTTCACGGCCCACCTTTTCGCGCTTGATGGGCAAGGCGCCGAACCGCATCCGAATGACGTTTGAAAAATGATCGAAGAATTCTGAGCTCTGGGCTTGATAAACATAATACAAAGGCGGGCTTGTATTAAGACAAGCCCCTGCCAGCAGCCACTCCCAATTGAATTGATGGGAAGTGAGGTAGATCATCGATTGACCCTGGGTGGCAAGGGACTCGATCACCTCAGGATTGGTATACTTCATTCTTTGCAGTACCTCTTCCTTCGGTATGGTCAGAAGCTTCAATGTCTCGATCGGATAATCACATAAGTTGTGATAAAAGTCTTTTTCAATCTGATGGAGTTCACGGGTGGTTTTTTCGGGAAATGATTTCATCAAATTTTCATGAACCACCTTTCTTCTGTACCGCACTAAATAATAGCCGACAAGAAATAGAAAGTCGGAAATAACATACAGCACCCGAAGGGGCAGGCGCGAAAGAAGTCGAAGCAAGAGCATGGTCCGTAAAATTACGTGATTGTTTTAATTACATTTGGCGCAAAGGCGGTAATCATGCAGGACAAAGTTGTCATCATTACGGGCGGGTCTTCGGGGATCGGTAAGGCCATCGCAATGACTTTTGGAAGCAGGGGATCCAAAGTCCTCATCACGGGCAGAAACCAAAATGACCTTGACAAAGCCGTTGCCGAACTCCGTCAGAATGGGATTGACGCTGCTGGCTTTCAAGCCGATGTAAGCCAGGAAGAGGACAACAGGAAGATGGCCGCTGAGGCACTGCGCGTATTTGGCCACATTGATATTTTGATCAACAACGCAGGCATTACCATGCGAGCATTGTTTGAAGAGGTGGATCTGGATGTGGTCAGAAAAGTAATGGATATCAATTTCTACGGAGTTCTCTTTGCCACCAAATATTGTCTTCCCGAAATCATCAAGAACAAAGGTTCAGTCATTGGCATCTCCTCCGTGGCCGGTTATCGGGGACTTCCGGGGCGGACAGGATACTCGGCCTCAAAATTTGCATTGAATGGCTTTCTAGAGGTTTTGCGAACGGAAATGTTAAGGAAAGGTGTCCATGTGCTCACAGCATGCCCTGGTTTTACCACATCCAATATTCGCAAGAGGTCGTTGACAAAAGATGGATCACTTCAGGGGGATTCTCCAAGGAATGAAAATGAGATGATGTCGGCAGAAGCCTGCGCGGATCATATTTATAGGGCAACAGTCAGGAGAAAGAAGATTATTGTTTTGACAACGCAAGGCAAAGTTGCTGTATTTCTGAACAAGTGGATACCTGGGTTCATGGATACAATTGTATACAATGCCATGGCAAAAGAGCACGATAGTCCGTTGAAATGAATTTTTGATTCTCCACTTTTTTAAACATGTCCAAAACCAAATCCCAATTCTTTTGTCAAAGCTGTGGCTACGAAGCTTCCAAGTGGATGGGGAAATGTCCCTCCTGCGGCACATGGAACTCATTTGTAGAGGAGGTGGTGACTGGTGAAGGCGCAAAGAATGAATGGCGTCAGGAAAGCAGCCGGTCCAAAACGGTGCAGCCAAAATTGCTGAATGAAATTGAGTCTGGGAGCGAAATCCGGATTCCTTCCCACGACCAGGAATTGAACCGTGTGCTTGGCGGAGGCATCGTGCCTGGCTCCATGGTACTGATCGGAGGAGAACCGGGCATCGGAAAATCAACACTGATGCTTCAAATCGGATTGGCACTGAAGAACCTGAAGATATTGTACGTTTCCGGGGAAGAAAGTGAACAGCAAATCAAGATGCGGGCTGAAAGGATTGCTCCTGCACATGCTGCTGCCAACCAATTCTATATCCTGGCTGAAACCAACACCAAGAATATTTTTCTTGCGATTGAATCCAAGAATCCCCAGCTGGTGATCATTGATTCTATTCAAACCCTCTTCTCTCCTCTTTTGGAGAGCACACCCGGCAGCATTGCTCAGGTGCGGCAATGCGCTGGCGAGCTGATGAAATTTGCCAAGGAAACAAACACACCCGTATTCCTGGTAGGGCACATTACAAAAGATGGCACCCTGGCGGGACCTAAAGTACTGGAACATATGGTGGATACCGTATTGCAGTTTGAAGGAGACCAACACCTCGCCTATCGGATTCTTCGAACCACCAAGAATCGATTCGGATCAGCATCCGACATTGGCATTTATGAAATGCTCGGCTCCGGATTGCGAGAGGTGAGCAACCCTTCAGAAATATTAATCTCACAAAAAGATAGTCCCCATGCTGGCGCAACCATTGGTGCAACCCTTGAAGGCAATCGCCCCTTGTTGATTGAAGTGCAGTCGTTAGTAAGTCCTGCTTCTTACGGTACCCCGCAACGTACGCCTACGGGCTTCGATCAAAAGCGTTTGAATATGTTGCTCGCCGTTCTGGAAAAGCGTTGCGGATTCCGGATGGGAACACAAGATGTGTTTCTCAATATGGCGGGGGGTATCCGGGTAGAAGATCCAGCCATCGACCTCGCTGTTTGTATCTCCATCATCTCCTCCCTGGAAGAAATTTCTATCTCTGACAAGATTTGCTTTGCCTCGGAAATCGGTCTGGGGGGCGAGCTGCGCGCCGTCAACCGCATCGAGCAACGAATTTCTGAAGCGGAGAAACTAGGCTTCGAAGAAATCTATATCTCAAAGTTTAATCAGAAGCCGTCCGGTGCACGGACCAAAATCAAAATAAAGCTTTTTGGAAAGCTGACCGAAGTCTTTGAAGATCTATTTGGATAGAGATCCATTGCCCTGCAGTCCACCCGTATGCAGCATCAGCACAGTGGATGAGCTTTCAATGCGGCCCCGGGCAATCATATCATAAATCCCAAACATCATCTTGGCCGTATAGACAGGATCCAGGGGCAGATGGTGTTGCTTCCAGGCAGAAGAAATGAATTCCATTAGTGCAGGGGTGTTCTTTCCATATCCACCGAAGTGGTAGTCCGTTTCAATCTGCCAATTATCCAGCCTGATATTGGATTCGGTTCCCAGGAGATTCCTTACTTCCGTGTGCAGGAACGATCCGACCTTCAATGAGGAAAAGCCGATTACTCGTCTTCTATCCTCCAAGCCTTTCACTATTCCCGCCATTGTACCCCCTGTGCCAACAGGAAGACAGAGATAGTCAAATGAAATTGGTGCTAAGAAAACTTTGGCAAATTCAGAACAGCCCTGAATCGCCAACGAATTCGTCCCCCCCTCCGGCAAGAGATAGAAATCGCCAAATCTTTCCCGCAGCGCTTCAACAAAAAGACTTTCGCTCTTCTTACGATAGTCTTCACGGGAAACATAATGCAACCTCATCCCCTTTCCTTTGACAAAAGCTAATGTTCTGTTCAGTACCTTACTTTCTTCTCCCCGTATCACGCCAATGCTTTTTAAACCGAGTTCATGGGCTGCTGCAGACGTTGCATAAATATGATTCGAATAGGCTCCTCCAAAAGTTAGCAGGGTCTTATGTCCCAATCGAAGTGCTTCCTCCAGGTTATACTTTAGCTTCCACCACTTATTCCCGGATACAAAGGGATGGTTCATGTCTTCACGTTTAATCAACAACCGTACACCCGATCTTTCAATCAAAGGGTCATGAATTTCGACAATGGGCGTTTCCTGGTAGGATATCAAACCTAAATATATTAGTATTTACTAATTATTGTGGTAAATTGGACCGGTGGATGATTCTTATTTCAAAGGCCGTGGGGCGCAAATTAAAACAGAAAACAAGTTTCTGAAGGCACAATACGTAACTGATCATATTGAAGGTCTGGATGAGCCCCTTCTGGAAACGCCATCCACCCAGGTTTTCATTGAGCACCCAAAGAAGATCATAAACAAGGTTGATAGCCCTGACCTTGGTATGATGTACTCCATGAATCCCTATCAAGGATGCGAACACGGTTGTATCTATTGTTATGCAAGGAATACACATGAGTATTATGGCTTTAGTGCGGGACTCGACTTCGAAACAAAGATTATTGTCAAGGAGAATGCTCCACAAATTCTGGAACAGCAACTTCTCCAAAGAAACTGGCAGGCGGTGCCGATCATGTTGTCAGGCAACACAGATTGTTACCAGCCACAAGAACGCACCCGTCAACTCACCCGCAAAATGCTGCAGGTCCTTGCAAAGTACCGGCATCCTGTAAGCCTGATCACAAAGAACAGCCTCATTACCCGCGACATCGACATCCTTCAGGACCTTGCCTCCGAAAACCTGGTACATGTTATGATCTCCATCACTACACTAAACGAGGAGTTGCGTCGCACCATGGAGCCACGGACGGCCAGTGCAATCAAAAGATTAAAGACTATTGAAACTCTTACGCTGGCAGGCATACCGGTAGGCATTATGAACGCCCCGATCATTCCAGGATTAAACCACCATGAAATACCCAAAATCATTCAGGCTGCTGCGGATCACGGAGCCCTCACCGCCGGCATGACGGTAGTACGTCTGAATGGTTCTATTGCCAAACTTTTTGAGGATTGGCTGCGAAAGAATTTTCCGGATCGCTTTGAAAAGGTTTGGGGGCAAATCAGTTCACTGCATGGAGGTTCCGTGAATGACTCCCGTTTTGGAAGGCGTATGGCCGGCGAAGGCAATCTGGCTGACGTCATTCACCAGCTCTTTCGCACCGCAAAGAAGAGGCATATGGATGGGCGACAAATGCCTCCGTATGATCTCACCAAGTTCAGAAAAGGCGGAAACCTCAGTCTATTCTGATCTTTTGGGACTTTGTGCGTATATTTGCCCCGTGAAAAGAAAAATCGCCGTCGCGCTTACGTTTGTATATCTCTTCACCGCAACAGAACTCAATCAGTTGTGGAAGCTACCGATTTTCATTTCTCATTTCATCGAACACAGCCAGGAGTCACCTGACATCACATTAATTGATTTCGTGACCCTTCATTATTTCAGTGGTGATGAACGTGACGCTGATTACGCCCGCGATGAACAACTTCCTTTTCGAGACGATAGTGAATGCATGATTGGCACGATATCATCCATCGTTCCAAGCGCAGCAAGCATTAGTTATCAATCAGAAATTCTGTATCTGATCTCTTTTTCTCCCAAGACACAAGACGGGAAACCAAGCAGCAGCCAGGCCTCTATCTGGCAACCGCCCCGAATCGGATGATTTCAAACACCTGATGAATTTTGCTTTTTGCCGAAAGGCAACGGCATGTTTTTTTCAGGAATCAGCCAATTCATCTCCATCAATCAACATTTGAGAACCTATGCTTCATGGCATCATTTCCTTTTCAATAAGGAACAAAATTATTATTGGTATGCTTACGCTCGCCCTGATTATTTGGGGTGGGTATTCGCTCACCCAGCTTCCCATCGATGCCGTACCGGATATCACCAATAACCAGGTGCAAGTACTCACGGTTTCGCCTTCACTGGCAGCTCCCGAGATAGAAAGGCTCGTAACATTTCCCGTAGAACAGACCATGGCTACGATACCAGGCATTACTGAAATGCGGTCCTTTTCACGTTTCGGGCTTTCGATGGTGACCATTGTGTTCGCTGACAAGACTGATATTTATTGGGCCCGGCAGCAGGTAAATGAAAGGCTTTCTCAGGCAAAGGCGATGATTCCTGCGGGCGTTGGCAGTCCTGAAATTGCACCGCTTTCCACTGGGCTAAGCGAGATCTATCAATATGTGCTACGCCAGAAAAAGGGGTTCGAAGAAAAATTCAGCGCCATGGACCTTCGCACGATCCAGGATTGGATTGTAAGAAGACAGCTTCTCGGCACAACGGGCGTCGCTGATGTGAGCAGCTTCGGGGGGCTTGTCAAGCAATACGAGATTGCTCTCGACCCCAACAAGTTGCGCAGCATGAACGTGAGCATCAATGAAATTTTTGTCGCCCTTGAAAAGAACAATCAAAATACTGGGGGCGCTTACATTGAAAGAAAACCCTACTCATACTTCATTCGCAGTGAGGGGATGGTGGAGAGCCTGGAGGACATCCAGCAAATTGTTGTTAAAAATACAACCAAAGGATTGCCCATCCTGATTCGCAATCTTGCGGAGGTGAGATTTGGAAGTGCGCCCCGTTATGGTGCGATGACATACAATGACCAGGGCGAAGTGGTGGGAGGTATTGTTCTCATGCTCAAAGGCGCTAACTCCTCTTTTGTAATTGCCAACGTAAAAGAACGAATCGAGCAGATCAAAAAGACGCTTCCGGAAGGAGTGGAAATCGAGCCCTACCTCGACCGAACAAAGCTCGTCAACAATGCTATTCATACAGTGACGAAAAATCTGGCGGAGGGCGCATTGATCGTTGTGTTTGTTCTCGTCTTGCTGCTAGGAAATCTGCGAGCGGGATTGGTCGTCGCCTCCCTCATACCGCTGGCCATGCTGTTTGCCATCAGCATGATGAATTTATTTGGGGTCTCCGGAAATCTCATGAGTTTGGGGGCCATCGACTTTGGATTGATTGTGGACGGAGCAGTGATCATTGTGGAGGCCACCATGCATCACCTGGGCGTCTCCGGGCTTGTGCGCAAACTCACACAAAAGGAAATGGATGACGAAGTAGAGCATGCAGCGAGCAACATGATGAGGTCTGCTGCATTCGGTCAGATCATCATTCTGATCGTGTACCTTCCGATCCTGTCGCTTGCTGGGATTGAAGGAAAAATGTTCGGCCCCATGGCACAAACGGTAGCATTTGCCATCATTGGTGCATTGATACTTTCTCTTACTTACGTTCCCATGATTTCTTCCCTGGTGCTGAGCAAGACCACGGGTCATAAGAAAAATGTTTCTACCACCATCATTGCGTTCTTCCACAGGGTATATCAGCCTATTATTCTTCTTGCACTGAGAAAACGAATGATTGTTGTTGCTTCGTCGGCGCTGTTGCTGGCATTCAGCATTGTTCTCTTCCTCCGCATGGGTGGTGAATTCATACCCCAATTGGATGAGGGTGATTTTGCGGTGGAAACTCTTTTAATAACCGGCAGCTCTTTGTCCCAGACGGTGGAAACCACGCAAAAAAGCTCCCGCATTTTACTTGACAATTTTCCCGAAGTAAAAATGGTGATCGGAAAAATTGGAACCTCAGAGATTCCTACAGACCCAATGCCCATTGAAGCTGCCGATTTGATCATTGTTCTGAAAGACAAGGACGAGTGGGTCAGCGCTTCTTCCCGCACTGAGATTGCTGATAAAATGGCTGCGAAACTACATGAGGCCCTTCCCGGAATTCTCTTTGGCTTCCAGCAACCCATTCAAATGCGCTTCAATGAATTGATGACGGGTGCCAAGCAGGATGTTGTCATAAAGATCTATGGTGAAGACCTGAATCTGTTGGCCGATTATGCTGATCAGGTTGGAAAGATCGCGCGATCCGTTGCGGGTGCACAGGATATTTATGTGGAACCCATCGGGGGCCTGCCACAAATCAACGTAAAGTTCGACCGTGCGCGGATGGCCCAATTCGGTTTAAGCATCGATGAAGTCAATCGCGTCTTGCGCAGTGGCTTTTCAGGGGAATCGGCAGGCAAGGTGTATGAAAATGAAAAACGCTTTGACCTGGTCGTTCGGCTGGATCAACAGAACCGGAAAAGCATTGAAGACATTAAAGGACTTTATGTAACCGCTTCTTCCGGCATACAAATTCCATTGGAGCAATTGGCAAGCATTGAACTGACGGTAGGACCTAATCAAATTCAGCGCGATGATGCCAAGCGACGGATTGCTGTGGGCTTTAATGTGCGGGGCCGTGATGTACAAAGTATTGTCGGTGAGATCAACGAAAAAATTGGTGCAAAACTCAAATTTGAACCGGGCTATTTCCTGAAGTACGGCGGAGCCTTTAAAAATTTGGAGGAGGCTAAGCAGCGATTGATTATTGCCGTGCCATTGGCCCTTTCTTTAATATTCTTACTGCTCTATTTCACTTTTCATTCTTTCCGGCAAGGTCTGCTTATATATACTGCCATTCCTCTTTCGGCCATCGGCGGCGTGATCGCATTGTGGATTCGGGGAATGCCCTTCAGTATTTCCGCCGGCGTTGGTTTCATTGCTTTGTTCGGTGTCGCAGTACTCAATGGCATCGTACTGATCGCTGAGTTCAATAAGCTGAAAAAAGAAGGCCACTTAAATCTTAATGATGTTGTGCTGAAAGGCACTGAAGTGCGGCTTCGTCCTGTGCTTATGACCGCATTGGTTGCTTCCCTGGGATTCCTCCCCATGGCGCTTTCCAACGGATCTGGTGCCGAGGTGCAAAGACCGCTGGCAACTGTTGTTATCGGAGGCCTTATTACGGCCACGCTATTGACATTGGTGGTGCTCCCTGTACTCTACACGTATTTCGAAAAAGAACCCAAAATTCATTGAACTATGAAATCCAACATTCTTTCCATAACACTCATAATTCTCTTGATCGCCACGCAGGCGTTGGGACAGCGCATGACGCGTGAACAGGTTATACAAGCCACCTTGCAAAACAACCAGTCGATAAAGTCTGCTGAATATCAGGTTGAATATTTCAAACAATTGAAAAGGACAGGCACCGATATTGGAAAGCTCTCTGCCATTTGGATGCATGGACAATACAATTCGATCTATCAGGATAACAACCTTACGTTGACGCAAAGCCTTCCTTTTCCCACCGCCCTGGGCGCCCAAGTAAAGCTTGGCAAAGAGCAGGTGATTGGTTCTGAAAAGAATTTATTGGCCACACAGAACAACCTGGTTTTCGAAGTAAAAACGGCGTATGAGCAGTTGCTCTATCAGGAAGCCCTCAAGAAACTTCTTGCTACGCAGGATACCATTTATGCAGATTTTGCAAAGGCTTCATCCCTTCGATACAAAACCGGTGAAAGCAATTTGCTGGAGAAGACAACGGCTGAAACACAATTGTTGGAGGTGAAAAACCTGGCCCGCCAAAATGAAGCTGACATACAAATTTCACAAACACGTATTCAGGCCCTTGTCAAGTCCGACCAGCCCATCGTTGCGGTCGACATCTTGCAACGTCAGCCGGCACCTGAAGAGGCAACCACTTTTCAACAGAATCCCCAATTGGATTTTCTGAAACAACAAGTTGTCGTGAGCGGTCAATTCAAAAAGGTGGAACGCAACAGGGTCATGCCCGACATTATTTTGGGTTATTTCAATCAGAGTCTTACTGGGATCCAAAACATTAATGGCCAGGATCAATACTTTGGAAGGGATAAGCATTTTCAGGGGTTTCAGATTGGTTTGGGCATCCCCCTTTGGTTTACACCTCATGTCGCCCGGGCGAAGGCAGCATCATTTCAGGAGGAAGCGTCCAGGAAAAATGCCGAGTACTTTGAGACGACGCTGAAAGGTGCTTATGAACAAGCACTTCAGGAGTACGACAAGGATTTGGCGAGCCTCAATTATTACGAGACAAGCGCACTTCAAAATGCCGATTTGATATTGTCGCAGGCACGCAAAGCCTACCGGGGGGGTGAAATCGGATACATTGAATATCTCCAATCCCTCCGCAGCGCGCTAACCATAAAGTCCAATTACCTACTCTCGTTAAATCTGTATAACCAATCCATCAACAAACTTGAATTCCTTCTGGGAAAATTTTAACCGACCAACATTTAATCTCACGTGAAATGAAATACTTATCAATATTATCTGCTGTTCTTTTTGTCGTCTGCTCCTGCTCGCGGCCTGTTCAAAAAGTTGACAGCAGCACACCAACTGGTGGACAACTTTCTGATTCAACCCTGAACGAAGTCATCGTAACCGATGAACAAATCAGGCTGTTGGGAATTCAAACCGCCAAACCGGAGACGAGACAAATGAGTGGCACCGTAAAAGCCAATGGCATGCTGGATGTGCCTCCACAAAATCTGGTGACGATTTCTGCTCCACTCGGCGGCTTCGTCAAATTCACCGAGTTGCTGCAGGGAATGAGGGTCAAGAAAGGGCAAATTGTTGTCGTGCTCGAGCATCCCGATTATATCCAAATGCAACAGGACTACCTCGACAGCAAAAGCCAACTTGAGTTCCTGGCCTTGGAGTATACGCGGCAACAAGAGCTGGCAACGGAAAATGTAAATGCCGTCAAGACACTCCAACAATCCAAATCAAATTACTTAAGCACACAGGCCAAAGTAGAGGGCTTAAAGGCAAAGTTGAAAATGATCAACATCAATCCCGCCGACATTGAAAAAGGTGAAATCAAGAGCAGTATCTCCATTCCGTCTCCCATTACCGGGTATGTCACACAAATCAATATCAACATCGGCATGCACGTCAATCCAACCGATGTGATGTTGAAAATAGTCGATACCGAACATTTGCATGCCGAAGCCCAGGTTTTTGAAAAGGACCTTGCCAAACTGTCCGTAGGGCAATTGGTAAGAATCCGGCTCTCGAACGAGTCAAAAGAGCGGCTGGCCAAGGTCTACCTCATCGGAAAAGAGATTACGCCAGAGCGCACCGTCAGGGTTCATTGCCATTTACAAGACGAGGATATCTCACTGATTCCGGGCATGTACTTCAGTGCCATTATAGAAACAAACGAAAAATCATCACAGACCTTACCCAATGAAGCCGTGGTAAATTTTGATGGAAAGTATTTTGTGTTCGCAGCCCATGATTCAAATACACACCTTTTTGATATGATAGAGATCACCAAAGGCATTTCTGAAGACGGCTTCACAAGTGTGAACCTTCCGGGGGTGGCGATGAACAAGCTGATTGTTGTAAAGGGGACCTATTCACTCTTGGGAATGTTGAAGAACAAAGAAGAGTAATAAAAAACTTAATGAGCTGCCACGATACTAACTTTGGTGAATGATTACACTGATTACCGGCAGTCTTATTTTGAGCATTCTGCATGGAATGATCCCCAACCACTGGTTGCCGGTACTTGCCATTGGCCAGAAGGAAAAGTGGGATTTGTCTGAAACCTTGCGTGTTACGGCTATCACTGGACTTTCTCATGCTGCGAGCACAGTACTGATTGGCATTCTCCTCGCACTGATCGGTGCCCAACTTGCAGGTACCCTGGAAAATTTCACCTCCTACATCGCACCGGCATTGTTGGTGGCTTTGGGTGGCTTTTATGTTTACCAACACAGCCATCACCACCACTTTCACATGCACGGCCATCCGGAACAAGTCTCTAAAAACAGGTTGATATTTTCCCTCGCGCTTGCCATGTTTTTTTCACCCTGCTTCGAGATAGAAGCCTATTTTCTGCTGGCTGGCGCCGAAGGATGGTGGCTCGTAACTATATTGGCTATTCTTTATACCCTTGTTACAGTAGGGGGGATGGTTCTTTGGGTACGGCTCGCATACAAGGGGTTATTAAAACTGAATTGGCATTCCCTTGAACATAATGCAGGGATCATTACCGGAGTTACCCTGATACTCTCAGGAATTTTAACATTTCTTCTCCGCTAATCTTCCCTTCACCAGCCAACTACTTGATGGGCTGAGATGCTTTCTTGAGTTGCTTTTCGAGGGTGAGCGCCAAGCCAATACAAATCAGCATCATGACGGCGCCCAACAGAAAGGGGAGGTGAAATTCTATGCCATAAATAAAACCACTCAATCCCATCCCTGCCGCACGGGCTACCGATCCGAACGACTGGTTTACACCCAGGACTTGCCCTACATCTTTTGGATCCGCTGTCTTCGATAGCAATGAGGTAATAGAAGGTGTCAGGCAACCATTGGCAAGCGCCATGAGTGCCAAGGCAAATAATTCGATAGGAATAAAAGTGTCGGGAGTTACCCAGGGAATGATGACCAGGGCGGCGATAAATAAATATGTTCCATAGCTCAGGAGGCGTACTTCTCCGAACCGTCTCACCAGACGCCCCACCAATCCTCCCTGAACGATCACGGTGGCCAGTCCAATAAAAGCAAACGTATTACCCATTTGAATTTCATTGAGTCCGATCTTTTCTTTCCAGAAAAGGGAAGCCGACATCTGCATGATCATAAAAGCAGTAATAAATATGAAGTTGATCAGTAACAGTTCGCGGATGTTTGGCTTTCGCAGTTCTGTCACAATCCCTGAGATGACTTTGAAGTTAAAGCGAACATCCTTTTGTTTTTCTTTCAGTGATTCGGGAAGAAGATAAAAGGCAAGCACAAAATTCAGAAGACAAAGGGCGGCCGCCAGGTAACCTACCAGATCTACGTGGCCAGGTGATGACATACTTTTCATGTAACCCCCTACCGTAGGACCAATGATAAATCCCAAACCAAATGCGGCGCC
>JAYVEZ010000113.1:0-11804 GCA_043773645.1 Cytophagales bacterium | reverse complement strand
GGCAAGGATCTTACACCAGGATTGCCAACTTACACTCGCCGAAGAATCCAAAGCAAAAATTCTCCGCTGCCGCGAATACCTGGACACGAAAATTGCATCCACCACAGAGCCATTGTATGGAATCAATACAGGCTTTGGATCCCTTTACAACAAAAATATCTCCAAAGAAGATCTCGAAAGACTTCAGGACAACCTCGTAAAGTCGCATGCCTGTGGTACCGGCCCGGAGATCCCGGCGGAGATTGTTCGGCTCATGCTTTTTCTGAAAGCGCAATCATTGTCCTACGGGTATTCCGGCGTGCAACTGGAAACGGTGCAGCGCCTGATTGACTTTTTCAATCACAAAGTATATCCAAAAGTATATGAGATGGGTTCGCTGGGGGCCTCCGGTGATCTCGCACCCCTCGCACATTTATCGTTGCCGTTGATTGGTTTGGGAGATGTAGAATACAAAGGAAAGACAATCCCCTCCGGGGAAATGCTGGAACACCTGCACCTGGGCTCCTTGCACTTCAAGGCAAAAGAAGGGTTGGCATTGCTGAACGGCACGCAATTCATGGGTGCCTTTGGAACCTGGTGTACACTGCATGCCCACCGCATTCTGAAGCTGGCCAACGTTATAGGCGCCTTGTCATTGGATGCGTTTGACGGAAGGCTGGAACCTTTTGATAAGAAGGTACACCGCATCCGTCCACAGAAAGGACAAGGAAAAGTTGCCAATCATGTTTCACAATTGCTGGAAGGAAGTCAGTTGATCACCCAGCCCAAGAAGCACGTACAAGATCCCTATTCTTTCCGCTGCATCCCGCAGGTACACGGCGCGAGCCTGGATGCGATTCAATATGTCACTGAGGTCATCCTGGCGGAAGTCAACGGCGTGACCGACAACCCCAATATTTTTCCGGAGGAAGATCAGATCATTTCAGCCGGAAACTTTCACGGTCAGCCGCTGGCCCTTGCAATGGACTTTCTATGCATCGCGGTAGCGGAACTCGGAAGTATTTCTGAGCGAAGGACTTATCAACTCATCAGCGGTGCCCGTGACTTGCCCAATTACCTGGTGGCGAATCCGGGTATAAATTCAGGATTGATGATTCCTCAATATACCGCCGCCTCGCTGGTGAGTCAGAATAAACAGCTTTGCACGCCAGCATCCGTTGACTCCATCGTTTCTTCCAACGGACAGGAAGACCATGTAAGCATGGGTGCCAATGCAGCACTGAAGGCTTACCGTGTGGTGAACAATGTTTTCTCTGTTCTTGCCATTGAATTAATGACCGCCTGCCAGGCCCTGCAATTCCGGAGGCCACTGCGGAGTTCCCCGCGGTTGGAAGAATTTGTAAATACTTTCCGTGAAGTTGTGCCGTTTATAGAAGCAGATCGCCTGCTCCACAATGACATGGTGAGCGCTGAGAAATTTCTAAAAGAGGTTACCTTAGAGATGGATGACAAGGGAGAACATTTGTTTTAGCGTACTGTGACAAAGAGAAATCCAATTATTCTGCTATTTCTACTGACGGGTTTTGCGACCCTCGCGCAGCCCTATCCAAGCCGGCTGGGTCGCTTTCAGGTGGACCAGAAGAAAGGATGCGCCTCGTTTACAGTTACGGTAACAAACTTGTTGGCAGGGAATTGCCTGCCAGGGATTTCACCTTGTGCGATAGACTATGGTGATGGCAGTCCAATTCAAACAAACCCTGTGGCGCCCATAACGCACACCTATGTAACACCAAAGACCTATACCTTAAAGTTGATTTATCAAAGCCTGCCCGTTCAGGTGGATGACATTACACTCACGGTGGATGCAAATACCCAGCCCAATTTTGAGATCCATGCCTGCTCAGCGTACCAGGCAGTTATCAAAGTGGTGGACAACAGCTACGATCAATATGCCATCAACTTCAACAGTGCGGACAACATCTATGATTACGTGCTGCCCTTCTCCAATAATATCATCACCCCTGCCTATAGCTATGTTCCACCGCCGCCTCAGCCAAGTACATATTTTGCCATTGTCCAAGGGCGAAACCTGAATTCGGCTTCAAACTGCACCCCAAGCCAACAGACTTTCACGACCCTCAGTGTCCTTCCGGCACCAAATATCAACACGCTCACTTCGGTTGATAACACGTCGATCAAATTGGATTTCACCATTGCAGGCAATATTGAATATCGTCTTGAAATTGCCGTGAATAACTCAAGCACTTTTCAAATACTCCAGACTGTCTTCGGTATTAACACCGTGACACTTACCGGCCTCAAACTGGATGCTAATTACTACTGCTTCCGGCTCGGCGCATACGACCCTTGCAACAATGTCTCTACCTATTCCAACCTGATCTGCAGCGACAAATTCACTGTCACGGCGCAAAGTGACGTGAACAAGCTGGTGTGGGCCACGGGTGCAATCCCATTTTTAACGGGGTACAGTATCAGGATAAAGCAGGGTAACAGCACCAGCACCCTTCCGATCAGTAACGCTGCTCAAAACTATGATGATACCAACATCATTTGCAAACAGAGCTATTGTTACCAGATCACCAACAACTACAGCGGAGGCGGCAAGAGCATCTCACTGGAAAAATGTGTTACCTCGTTTTCTAACAAGACACCCACGGCCATCAACGACGTGAGCGCGGTGGTGAATACCGGTGGCGTAGACCTGAGTTGGTTACAGGATCCAAAGTTCATTCCTGTCAATTACACGGTGCAACGCTCCGGCAACGACAAAGGATTCTCCTTCTTCACAACGGCCACCACAACCAAGCTCACGGATAATAGTTATACCATCGGTCGCAAATTCTGCTATCAAGTAAACTACATTGACAAGTGCGATAACATCAGCGCTCCGGGTTCCATCGCATGCCCGATTCGGCTTGCCGGTGCGCTTGACAAGACCAATTCAATCACCCTGGTGTGGAATTCCTATGGAGGCTGGAAAAATGGCACCAAGAATTACCTGGTGGAAAAATATAATCTGCAAGGAACGCTTATCAAGTCTTTTACGGTTACCGACACAACCCTTGTTGACGATCAGCCCGACCCAACCAATCAATTGGTGAGATATGAGATCAAGGCAATATCCAACGATGCTGGTCTGACGACCTCTGTTTCCAACATCCTGGAGTTTGTGAAGAATGCCAATCTTTACTCCCCCACCGCATTTACTCCCAACGGAGACAACGTGAATGATGGCTTCACGGTCAGTGGACAGTTCATCGTAAAGATGAGCCTTAAGATTTTCGATCGCTGGGGCTCCCTCCTCTTTTCCTCTGACAAGAATGAGCCATGGGATGGTCATCGCGACGGCAAGCCCATGCCTGCCTCCACCTATGTTTGGAAGGTGGATATCACCGACCTCGCGGGCCGCACCTACACCGAGCACGGCACGGTGGCATTGATCCGGAACTAAATTCCGTCAACTCCGTTACCTTTGCACAAACTCCTACCTGATTAACAAGGGCCGCTATGCTGGATATGATGAAAATGATGGGCAAGGTTAAAGAGATGCAAGCCCGCCTGAAGGAAGCCCAGGACAACCTGGAGAAAATTACCGCCTCCGGCGAGGCGGGAGGTGGCATGGTGAAGGCTACTGTAAATGGCAAGAAAAAGCTGCTCTCCATTGATATCGACCCCACCATCGTGTCTACTTCCGATAAGATTTTGATGCAGGATCTTGTCGTTGCCGCCGTAAACAAGGCGATGGAAGAGGCGGATGCCAAAGCCAAGGAAGAACTCAAAAAAAGCACGGAAGGGATTTTACCTAATATTCCAGGCATGGACTTTAGCAGCATGTTGGGATGATAAAGGTTTCGGTTGTTATCCTTAATTACAATGGCTGTGCCCTGCTGAGAAAGTTTCTTCCCGCTGTGATACAATACAGTGGCGATGCCCACATCGTTGTCGCCGACAATGCCTCCACCGATGATTCATACCCTGTCCTCGAAAAAGAATTTCCCGGCGTTGAGTTGATTCAGGTAGGTTCCAACCTCGGGTTCTGCGGAGGCTACAACCATGCGTTGAAAAAGATCGCCGCGGATTACTACGTATTGCTCAACTCCGATGTAGAAGTCACACCGGGCTGGTTGGATCCCCTGACCAAAATCCTGAATGAAAATCCGATGGTGGCTGCTGTGCAACCCAAGGTTCTGTCCTATCATCACCGAAATTCTTTTGAGTATGCCGGGGCAGGCGGAGGTTTTATTGACACACTGGGGTATCCGTTTTGCCGGGGGCGACTTTTTTACGCCATCGAGGAGGATCACGGTCAATACAATGATTCCCGTTCCATATTCTGGGCTTCCGGTGCATGCATGATGGTACGGGCAGAGTTATTTCATGCGGTGGATGGTCTGGACGAAGACTTCTTTGCACACATGGAAGAGATTGATCTGTGTTGGCGGCTGCAACGGGCGGGCCATCATATCTGCTACGAAGGCAAAAGCACCGTGTACCACATCGGTGGAGGAACGCTATCCGTCAACAACCCTTATAAGACCTACTTAAATTTCAAGAACGGACTGAGCCTGCTTTTCAAGAACCTGCCATCGGATGAATTGGCCATCAAATTTCCCGTGAGAATCCTATTGGATTGGGTCGCCTCGATAAAATTCACACTCTCGGGATCTTTTCCGGATGGGCTCTCTGTCATGAAAGCCCATTGGCATTTCTTTGGGAATTGGGGCAAGGAAAAAACGAGGAGAAAGAATGCAGCAAAATTCGGGTATAAGAAGCTTCCCAGTCAGTTCCAGGGATCGGTCGTATGGGATTTTTTTGTGGCCGGAAAGCGAAAATACGCTCAGCTCAAAGTCCAAAAAACAGCCTAAAACCAGTTAAGAAATCTGCTCAGAAATCGAGTACGGAGCTGTTGCTTCTGCGGAGGTGCTTCCTCATATTCATAATGAAAGCAAGCCCCATGTACACGATGATCGGCGATCCCAAGGTCAGAAAAGAGGCATAAATGAAGAATAAACGGATGCTGGAGGAAGCAATGCCCAACTTTTCGCCCAAAGCTGAGCACACACCAAAGGCATGCTCCTGGAAAAAATGCTGCAATCGTTTCAAATGGTCTTCCAATGCTAAAACCTTCATTTACCTGAGTTAAAAGCGCTTTACCGAGTAAAAAAACTGTTTGCAAATATAAGCCCTTTCAACCTGACGAATGATGGCTGTCCTCTTTATTTTTTTGACTATTATTGCAAAAAAAACGCCACTGCGTTAGCTTTGCGACTCGTTTTCGAAAACCTTTAAAAACCCATCCATGAGAAAAGTAGTATACTCGATTGTCATCATCGGCATGTTAAGTTTGGCCGGATGCACGCTTCCCCAAATGATTAAACTGGCGAAGCAGCAAAACCTGACGGTGACGCCCAATCCGTTGGAAGTACACAAAGACACGGTTGCCTATGAAATGGCCGCCAGCCTTCCTGTAAAAATGTTAAAGAAGGGTACCTCGTACACCCTCAATAGCTTCTACAAGTATGGCGATAAGGAATTGGCGCTACCCGCTATACCTTTTAAAGGTGATGATTATGCCAACAGCGCTACTGAACAGCCTAAGATCACCAAGGGCTTTACCTTCGCTTACCAGCCTGCGATGAAGACAGGCACCCTTCAGGTAGAAGGCGTTGCCGCGAAAGGCACCAAGTCAAAGACGACCTCGCCAAGACTCGACGTTGCCGTTGGACTCATTACCACCAGCAAACTGGTACAGAATTCCTACTACGCCGCCTTTGCCGACCATGGATACAACAACCAGGAAGAAATTATTCCGATTGTCATTCCTGATTTCATTTTTGAACAAGGCAAATCGGTTCTCCGCAAGTCTGAAACCAGCAGCGACAAAGGGAAGCAATTGGATGCTTTCATCGCCTCAAAGAACATTACACGCACGGTCACCATCACCGGTACTCACTCTCCTGAAGGTCGTGAGCGCATCAACAGCAAACTCTCCGAAGAGCGCGCTGCCGTGATCGAAAAGTACTACCGCGCTGAAATGAAGAAGTATGATTATAAAGACATGGCCGATGGCATCAAGTTTATCCTCAAGCCTGTGGTAGACGACTGGAATGGTTTCAAAGCAGCCCTGGCTACTTACTCCGGAATTACTTCTGACGAAAAATCAGCTTACCTGAACATCATCAACGGTGGTGGTTCTTTTGAAGAACAGGAAAAACAAATGAAGAAAATTGCGAGCTACAAGAAAGTCTTCAAAGAAGTATATCCTGGCTTGCGTACTGCCAAGACTGAAATCCTGACCATCAAGAAGAAAAAGACAGATCCTGAAATCTCTGTTTTGGCCAAACAAATTACCCAAGGCAGCGCCCCTTCTGATGCGTTGACCTTTGAAGAACTGATGTATGCCGGTTCACTCACTCCTTCCCTCGATGAGAAGGCAGCCATCTACGAAGCCGCTACCAAGAAAGGTGCAAACTGGAACGCCCACAATAACCTGGGTGCAGCCTACCTGCAAATGGCCATCGAAAACCCAGGTCGCGCATCTGAATTGGCTGGCAAGGCCTCAGCACAATTAGAACTTGCTGCCAAGATCCGCCAGACTCCTGAAGTGAATGCCAACATGGCTACCGTTTCTTTGATGCAAGGCAATCCTTACAAAGCCGCAAGCTATGCCAACAAGGCACTCAGCGGAGCCAGCAACGATGTGGCACGCGGTGTAAACGGCGTGAAGGGATCGTCTGAAATTTATATGGCGAAGTATGATGCCGCTGTTCGTTCTGAATCAGCTGCTTCTGCTACCGACATCAACCTCTTCAACAAGGGATTGGCGCAACTGCTTTCTAAGGATTACGCCAATGCTGCAAGTTCATTCAACGAAGCAACTGCCAAGAACGCTAACATGGCTATTGCCTTCTACGGTGCTGCTGTAGCCGCTGCACGCTCAGGCAACGCTGAAAAAGTTGTCAGCAGCTTGTCCAGCGCAGTGAAAATTGATCCATCACTGAAGGACAAGGCATTGACCGACCTTGAGTTCAGCAAATTCAACACAACGGAATCTTTCCGGAATGCCTTGAAATAAGGTTATCTTCTCTCAAATTAAACCCTGTCTCCCATCGAGACAGGGTTTTTTTATTCCCTGGTGGCAGGGTGAAACAGCCGCTGTGGTCTCAAGGGGCATTGGAATTAAAAGAAAGCCAGAGAAATAAGGCCAATCCTTTCATACTGATCATCCTCCTATTATTTTTACACACTTTATAGAAGAATTTATGCGTGAAATCCAGTTTCGTGAAGCCCTGCGGGAGGCGATGAATGAAGAAATGCGCCGCGACCCCCGTGTCTTCCTCATGGGAGAAGAGGTGGCCGAGTACAACGGTGCTTACAAAGTGAGCCAGGGCATGCTAGATGAATTCGGACCCGACCGTGTGATTGACACGCCCATTTCTGAGCTTGGATTTTCCGGTATCGCCGTGGGCGCTGCTGCCAATGGCATACGTCCCATTGTTGAATTCATGACCTTCAATTTTTCTTTGGTCGCCATCGACCAGATTATCAACGCCGCTGCCAAGTTGTATTCTATGTCAGGCGGACAATACAACGTCCCTATGGTGTTTCGCGGCCCGACTGGCAACGCAGGACAATTGGGTGCCCAGCACTCCCAGAATTTTGAAAATTGGTTCGCCAATACCCCTGGCTTGAAAGTAGTTGTTCCCTCCAACCCCTACGACGCCAAAGGATTGCTGAAAACCGCCATCCGCGATGATGACCCGATCATATTCATGGAGTCTGAGATGATGTATGGAGACAAAGGTGAAGTGCCTGCCGAAGAATATCTCATCCCCATTGGTGTTGCCGACATAAAAAGACCTGGCACCGATGTAACCATTGTTTCTTTTGGAAAGATTATGAAAGTTGCATTGGCTGCGGCGCAAGAACTGGAAAAGGAAAATATCTCTGCGGAAGTAATTGACCTGCGTTCCGTACGCCCGATCGATTACGCTGCGGTGGTGGAATCCGTGAAGAAGACCAATCGCCTGGTGATCGTTGAAGAGGCCTGGCCATTGTCATCCATTGCCTCAGAAATCACCTACCACATTCAAAAGCATGCTTTTGATTATCTGGATGCCCCCATTCAACGCGTCAATAATTTTGATGCACCCCTCCCCTATGCTGCCACGTTGATTCAGGCAATCCTGCCGAATGTGGAGAAGACGGTGAAGGCGGTGAAAACTGTGATGTACAGAAACTAGCTATTACGAATTAAGAATTATTATGATCCCCGTAATCGTAATTCTTAATTCTTAATTATTCTTGGATTCAGTCTCCAGATTTTATTCACATCATGCGCGGTTACCCAAACCGATCCTCCACCGGCACGAACAGCACCGCTTCCTGAAGGAGGGCCGAAGTTCTTAATGACCTTGTTGGATGCGGGATCAATTACAAGAAGCAATTCCTGCTTCGCCCTCACCCAAACATATCCCTCACCTGCAGCGATATCGCCGCCTGTTCCCGGGACATGACAATCGATCGTGGCAACAACCTTATTGGCGGCAGGATCAATTCTTGACACAGAACCATCTCCCTGGTTGAAGACCCAAACGCCACCTTCCCCGACCGCCAGAAACCTGGGTTGCTTGCCAACGGGAATGGTGATGATAACCGCGTTGGTCCGGGGATCAATTCTTTGCACAGATCCCATTTCCACTCCATTCAATGGCCCCGTGTTGGTAACCCACACGGACCCATATCCTGCCATGACCGCAAATGAGTACGGCTTTACAGCAATCGAAGCGACCATGGTATTGCTGGCAGGATCGATTCTCGAAAGTTTTCCCTTTGTGTCTGACAATACCCAAACTGCACCTTCCCCGGCTACGATACTCCCCTCGTCATCAGCAAGGGACATGGGTATAGCGGCCTCAATTCGGTTATCAGCCTCTCTGATCCTTTGTATAGCCTTATCCTTGCAGCTGGCCACCCACACCGAGCCAAAACCTGTAGTAAACGCCGCACATGGTCCATTTACTTTGATCTCAGCAATGATCTTATTGGTGGTGGGATCAATCCGTTGAAGCGAATTCAATGCACTATTCGAAATCCATACTGAATTACCATCGATTTCAACCCAGTCTGGATAGCCTTCGACATGCAAAGTGGCTATCGCTTCGTCCTCGATCTTTGTGTAACCGGTCGGTACCTGCGCCAAACACGCGAGGCGACTGACCAACAAAAAAGAAAGCAGCGCGAACCTCATAATGGAATGATGAATCCGTAATTCTTAAATCCCTTTAAGCCCGAGCAAGACTTTCCAAGCTTCCACAACCCGGCCCATTCTCAGGAATCGCTGAGCCAAAATCTCCATCGCCTTGTCTCCATTCCGGGCTGCCTCCATGACTTCAGGGTTTGTTCTAAAGTCATCAATTTCATTTTGCTTCGGCAAGTGTTCAACATTGGCCAACCTCCCCAAATCATTTCCAGTTAACACATCGCTCTTGCGAATCCAATCCGGAAGCTGATCAAATCCAATCCCAAGTTTCTCATTCGGCTTTGGCACCGTGAAAATGTTTTCCTTTTGAACCCGCAAATAATTGTCTCCTCCCATCCTTGCCACGGCGTCCAATTTGATTGGATCGATTCTGCCCTGATCATCAAGGACTTCTTCTTTGATATGCATCAGCAGCACTTCACATATCACCAAATTACCCGCCCCTCCGTTGCTGCCCAGGGGTATGATTTGGTTGACCTTGCATTCCATCGCTACGGGCGACTCCCCAACACGGGGTGGCTTTACAAGACTTGAAGGAACTTCGGTAAATCCCGCTTTGATGAACTCGTTTATACCTTTTGGATACTCACAACTCGACAAAGAAGTCTGCTCCACCATGGCGTAGTTGACAATGTTAATAACCACTTCGGGCACAGCGCTGACATTTTCAAAGGTGTGCTTGACGGTATTGTCCCGCCCCCGCCGTGAAGGAGAAAAAACTAAAATTGGCGGATTCCCACTGAAGCAGTTGAAAAAACTAAATGGGCTAAGATTTACCCGACCCTCCAGGTCGACCGTACTTGCAAATGCAATGGGTCGCGGAACCACGGCACTCAGCAGGTAGCTGTGCATTTTAGGTGCCGGAATTTCCCTTGGGTTGATTGTGAGCATAGGATCGGGCCGAAGTTCTGTTAGATGGCTGGTAAAATTTTTCCGCGACATTCTCCAAACCCGATGCGAATGCCATCTTTCTCTGCATGGCCACGCATCAGCACGGTATCTCCGTCTTCAAGAAATTTACGTTCCGTTCCATCCGGCATGTGCATCGGTCGTTGCCCATTCCAAGTCAGTTCCAACAAGGATCCATAGGAACCTGGTGAAGGGCCGCTGATCGTACCGGAAGCATACAGATCACCCACCTGAATGTTGCAGCCATTCACGGTGTGGTGTGCCAACTGCTGTGCAGCATTCCAATACATGTATTTGAAATTGGTCCGACACACTGTGGTGGCCTCTGATTGATCTGGCAGAATCAATACCTCCAGTTGGATATCAAAGTTCCTCTTCCCCTCAATTGCCAGGTAGGGCAGCACATGGGGAATTTGTTCCGGGCCTTCCGAACGGAAAGGCTCCAGAGCGTCCAGGGTAACGACCCAGGGTGAAATGGTGGATCCGAAGTTTTTGCCAAGAAAAGGTCCCAGGGGCACATATTCCCATTGCTGAATATCACGTGCCGACCAATCATTGAATAGAACAAACCCAATGATGTGGTCTTCGGCTTCCTTTATTGGAATCCCTTTGCCCAGAATGGTATTGGAACATGTGATGAATGCCATCTCCAGTTCGAAATCCAACTTGCGCGTAGGGAAAAATGCCGGAGGTTCATCCTCCGACGATTTAATTTGACCCTTGGGGCGATGAATGGGGGTTCCTGAAATCACAATCGATGAAGCACGGCCATGATACCCAACAGGTAAATATTTCCAGTTGGGCAACAATGCGTTCTTTGGATCTCGAAACATCGACCCCACATTGGTGGCGTGCTCTTCGCTGCTGTAGAAGTCAGTGTAATTGGGAATGCTGACAGGCAAAAGCATTTGGGTTTCAGACATTGGGATCAGTGCCATCTCTTTGGCTTGGGTATTATCCCTCAACTCTGGATGATCGTGTCGAAGCAATTCTGAAATGCGACCCCGAATGACCCCAACCTTCTTCCTGCCGAGAGAGAAAAAATCATTGAGGTATTTCTGATTAAAAATTCCCACGGGTAAATCAAGATCGTCGAAAAAACCATGTTCATGGAGATAGACCAGGTCGAGTATAAAATCACCGATGGCCACTCCTGCTACAGGAGTAAGGTAACGGGTTTTGAATATCCCAAACGGCAGGTTCTGGATAGGAAAATCAGATCCCTGTGGTACAGCCACCCAGCTCTTCAGTTTTGGATCATTCGCAGGAATCATGTCTACTTTTTATATCTCTTCAAAAATAGTCTAATTTGGAATGTGGCATTACTACTTCCGCAAGAGTTTGAAACTTACATGAAGGTACGGTTAGGTTCTGAATTTCAGGACTTCCAGGTGGCGCTTGAAGAGAATCCACCCACCAGCATCCGTTATAATCCAAACAAGGCAAGTGCACCAACCGGTGATCAGGTTCCCTGGAGTCAATGGGGCCGCTACCTTTCAGAGAGACCTGTTTTCACACTCGATCCGTCTTTCCATGCCGGAGCCTACTACGTTCAAGAGGCTAGCTCCATGTTTCTGGAGCAGGCCGTTCGGCAAACGGTGGACCTGACCAAACCACTCACGGTCCTAGACCTGTGTGCCGCGCCGGGAGGTAAATCCACTCATGCGTTAAG
>JAYVEZ010000112.1:0-2552 GCA_043773645.1 Cytophagales bacterium | reverse complement strand
TTAATGAAATCCCTCGATCCCCGCGTTACGCGACTACCTGAAATCGGAAAGCCAGGAGTCATCCTGCCGAAAGTGCCGTTGGATCAGTTCGGATCTTTTGAAGTGTTCGTCCAGCCCAAAGAAGGAAAGCCATTCCAGCACGAAGGCATTGTGCACGCACCCAACATCGCATTGGCGTATATATTTGCCAAAGAAAATTTCACCCGGCGGTTTACATGCACATCCCTTTATGTCATTGAAACCCGAAATGTATTTGTGTCACCCACGTCGGATGGCGAAACCAATGCCTACGACCTCGTCAAGCAAGTGCCAGACTCCGGAATACAGGATTCTTACGAAATCTATCATCTGTTGAAACGGGGTAAGCAGCACATCGCCGTGGGGACGCTCATGGCAGGAAGTCCGGAAGAAGCCATGGGCAAGGCCAGGCAGATCTTTAACACAAAATTGGTTTACAACATCTGGGCCTTCAGGAAAGCCGATGTGCGTTACACAACTCCCGAAGAGCAAGACCTCTGGACAACATTACCCGAAAAACGTTTCCGGGATGCCGCCGATTACAAAGGGGGAGACAAACTGAAAGATTTTCTGGAAAAACAAAAGTTAATATCATGAATTGGCGCGTATACCAACGGATTTTTGAATTGACCGCCGTCCTTGCCATGTTGACCGGCGTCTTCCTCATGTGGTTACACAAAGACCCACGGCACTATCTGGTATATGGTGGCTTTGCTTTGCTGGCAAGTGGGAAAATGATCGAGGCTGTAAATCTGGAAGATCCCACATTCAAGATCCTGAAAATTGCGGCGTGCCTGTGCATTTATGTGCTGGTGGGCTACAGCATCCTGTTTAACATCCGCTCCATGGTGTACATTCTCATCCCGTTGGGAATCTACTATGGCCTTCATTATCGTTTGGTGAATCAACAGAAAAGAACATGAATGACCTTGCTTTAAGAGAGTTGCTTTACAAGATGGCAGACGACTTGCTCATCCTGGGTCATCGCAATTCAGAGTGGACTGGCATGGGACCGTTGTTGGAGGAAGACATTGCATTTTCCTCCATGGCACAGGACAAAGTGGGACAAAGTCTTGCCTTATACAATCTCCTTCATGAACTGGGGGAACAGGCGCCCGACACCGTTGCGTTCACCCGGCATGCCGCTCAGTTTCACAATTGTGTGCTGGTGGAGCTGCCCAACCAGGAATACGACTTCAGCCTGATACGTCACTTTCTCTTTGATACGGCAGATGCCCTTCGCTGGGAGATGCTCACCAAATCATCTTACGAACCGCTGTCATTGCTGGCAAAAAAAATAAGGGGAGAACTTCGCTATCACACCCTGCATGCAAACACCTGGATCAAACAACTGGGAAATGCAACGCCGGAAAGTGTTACTAGACTTCAGCAATCACTCACCACCGTCATGCCGTATGCCCTGGGCATTTTCGAACCATCGCCTTATGAGGCAGACATCATGGGCACCGGAATTTTCGAGGGCGAAAGCGTTCTCCATGCCCATTGGAAATCAAGCGTGGAAAAAATCATAGCCGCCACGCAACTGCAACTTCCAGATTGGAAAAGTCTTTCCCCCGTTTTCGGCGGCCGTACTGGGAAACACAGCGAACACCTGGAGCCCATGCTCGAAGAGATGAGCGAAGTATTCAGGATGGATCCTACCGCAGAATGGTAAACAATGAGCACAACGAAAATGGAAAAAACAGTCAGTGAACTTCAGGAAATTGTCGCAATGTTCTATTCCAAAATGAATGGAATTCTTGAAGTCGAATTTTCAAGGAAACCACTTCCCAACAAGTGGAGCAAGAAAGAAGTCGTAGGACACCTGATTGATTCCGCACAGAATAACCTCCGTCGGTTTATTGTCGGGCAATACGAAGCCATTCCACCGCACATCATTTATGAGCAAGATGCCTGGGTGAATTCAAATAATTATCAAGGGGCTCCTTCCACGGATGTGATCGCCCTTTGGAAGCTGATCAACCTGCAGATTTGTTCCGTACTCCGAACCATGCCCAAAGCAAATTATGAACATACTTGCAATACGGGTCGGGGCACCGTTCAGCTTCATTCCCTGTCGTGGCTTGCTGAAGACTATGTGAAGCACCTGAAGCACCATCTCAATCAGGTTATTCCAGGTTCGTTTGACATCACCTATCCATGAATGCCGCCACCACCATCCGGATTGCCGATATCTATCGCTGGCTCGAGGAAGTAAAAGATCCGGAGATACCGGTACTTTCATTGGTGGACCTGGGCGTCATTACGAACGTACTAAACGAAGGTGATCGCGTGACCATCGAAATGACACCCACCTATGTGGGATGCCCTGCCATGGACTTTATGAAAGATGAAGTGATCGCAGTGTTAAAGAAGTATGGTGTTTCCGATCCGCATGTTGAAATCAGTTTTAAGAACGCATGGAGTTCTGACAAGATCTCGGAGAAAGGTAAGGTCGCGTTAAAGAAGTTCGGTTTTGCACCACCGCCATCAACCCTGGAAATACAAAAAGACCTTGACATCCTTGAGCATGC
>JAYVEZ010000111.1:0-13189 GCA_043773645.1 Cytophagales bacterium | reverse complement strand
ACCAGGATTTATCCTCCCCCGGTAGAACTTTGATTCACAACAAATTCCACATTTCGTTTCAATCCCGAAAATTTGGCGCGTTGCAAGGCTGAGTTCTTGAAAAGTCGATTGAAAACATCTTCAGTCATTTCTTGCCAATCCCGGGTCGTTAACTCCGTCACTTCCGGAAGGGGCAGGAACCTTGGCTCACCATGCGGTTGTGAGAATCGGTTCCAGGGACAAACATCCTGGCAAATGTCACAGCCGAAGATCCATTTTTCGAATTTGCCTTTCACTTCCACCGGAATTTCTTCCTTTAGCTCGATGGTAAAATAGGAGATGCATTTACTTCCGTCTACCACAAAAGGATCGTGGATCGCATCGGTCGGACAGGCATCCATGCAGGCCGTGCAAGAGCCACAAAAATCTTTCACCGGACCATCCGGTTCAAGGTCGAGGTCCAGGATCAATTCCGCGAGGAAAAAGAAACTGCCCAGGGAACGGTTGAGCAACAGGCTATTCTTCCCAATCCATCCCACACCACCCCTGGCTGCCCAGGCGCGTTCCATCACCGGCGCTGAATCAACAAATGCTCGGCCATCGACAACGCCCACCGTTTCCTGTATCCGATCAAGAAATGTTTTTAGCTTCTCTTTAATGACAAGATGATAGTCCTCGCCATAGGCATACTTCGCGATCTTCAGGGGAGGAGCCTCTATTGAATCGGGCGATGCCGCTTTGTCCGGATAATAATTGTAGACGAGGCTAATCACGGACTTTGCCCCGGGCACAAGCAGGCGTGGGTCCAATCTTTTATCAAAGTGATTTTCAAGATAGCCCATTTTGCCCTGGTAGCCGCGCTTGAGCCATGCTTCCAGCCGTGGAGCTTCTTCTTCCAAAAATTGAGCCTTGGAGATACCGCAAAAATGAAATCCTAAATCCTTTGCAATGGACTTGACAAGACCCGTACGCTGGATAACCGTGCTGTTCATTTCCTGTCGCGATGATTCAAACCTTGATGGCTTTAGCAGAAAAGGCTACGAGAAATCAATCAAACAATCCAGGTCCCCGGGAAGCGGGTGGGGCAATTTTTAAATGCTTGTAAGCCAATTCGGTGGCCTCCCTTCCCCTTGCTGTACGCTTGATATATCCTTCCTGGATCAAAAAGGGTTCATACATCTCCTCAATGGTCTCTGCCTCTTCACCCACAGAGGTTGCAATGGTTGTCAGGCCGACGGGGCCGCCTTTGAATTTTTCGATGATGGAACTTAGAATCCGGTTGTCCATATCATCAAGTCCGTTCTCATCCACATCGAGAGCCTTCAAAGCCATTTGTGCGATGGGCATGGTGATGGTGCCGTTTCCTTTGATCTGAGCGAAGTCACGGGTGCGCCTCAGTAAATTATTGGCAATGCGTGGGGTGCCCCGGCTTCTTCGGGCGATTTCAAATGCTGCATCATCGGAAATTTCTGTTGCCAGAATGCTTGCCGAACGTTTTACTATTTTGGTGAGCAGCACAGAATCGTAGTATTCAAGGCGTGCAGTAATTCCAAACCGCGCACGCAAGGGAGATGTGAGGAGGCCTGCTCGGGTGGTAGCACCGATGAGTGTAAATGGATTCAGGCTGATTTGAACGGAGCGCGCGTTGGGCCCGCTGTCAAGCATGATGTCGATCCGGTAGTCTTCCATCGCAGAGTACAGATACTCTTCCACAATGGGATTGAGGCGATGGATCTCGTCGATGAACAGGACATCATTTATTTCCAGGTTGGTAAGGAGCCCCGCCAGATCGCCGGGCTTGTCCAGAACCGGTCCTGAAGTAACCTTTATGTTGCTTCCGAGTTCATTGGCTATGATAAACGAGAGGGTGGTTTTTCCCAGACCGGGTGGGCCATGCAACAATACATGATCCAGTGATTCACTCCGCTGCCTGGCCGCTTGCACAAATACCTTGACATTGTCCACCACTTTCTGCTGCCCCGTGAAATCACTAAAACTCAGGGGCCTCAAAGCCTTCTCCACCTCTTTTTCTGCGGCGTTCAGGCTTTCATTGTCAGGCTTCAGATAATCTTCTCTCATGGTGGGATAGCCATCAAAGCTACCATTCGGGAGCCTTCCTTCAAATTAAATTTAAGGTGGCCTCAATTTTCATTGTAATTTGGCTTCATGAATTCACGTGTGAAGAATGCGCTCTATACATTGGCTTTGCTGGCATCGTTGTGGCTGGTGTGGAAACTCAGACAAGATACCCTTCAACCGATCAAGTTGGAAGGCAAGACCATGGGCACGAGCTATCACATCACTTATTTTGACAAACAGAATCGAAATTTTCAAAACTCGGTTGACTCTTTGATGGTGTTGGTGAATCAATCGATCAACACCTACGATACAGCATCCGAGATATCGCGGTTTAATCGGGCAAAGCGATCACTCACTTTTGTTCTCCCGTACTTTCTCCGCCCATTAAAGAAATCCCGGGAAGTTGTGATCGGTTCGAAGGGTGCTTATGATCCTACTGTAATGCCTTTGGTCAATGCATGGGGATTTGGTCCAAAAAAAGTGGAGAGACCAGATACGGCAGAAGTCCTTGCGGCAAGGTCATTCGTCGGTTTTGAAAAAATAAGTTTCAATCAGGACAGCGTCTGGAAAAATGACCCCAGGGTGCAAATCGATTTTAGTGCCATTGGCCAGGGCTATGGTTCCGATGTGATTGCAGATTTTTTTAAAACAAAATTGATCACAGATTTTTTTATCGAACTCGGCGGTGAAGGTGTGGCGTGGGGAAAGAACCTGAAGGAAGATCGCTTGTGGGAGATAGGGATATTGGATCCCAACTCTGATTATGTTGAACAGAAATTCAAGGCTTACGCCACGCTGAACAATAAAGGATATTCAACTTCAGGTAACTATTTCAACTACCGCGAGGTGGATGGCAAAAAGTATTCACATACCATTGACCCCATCACAGGCTTTCCCGTGCAGCGGGAACTGCTCAGTGCCACAGTCTTTGCGGCAGATTGCTCAACCGCTGATGCCTGGGCAACCGCATTCATGTCTATGGGGCATGAAAAGGGTATTGAACTGTTGCCCAATCATCCTGAGCTTGATGTATTGTTTATTTATTCATCTTCAAACGGGCTAAAAACCTATGCCTCACCTCGAATAAGCGCCGATCTTCGAATTCAGCCTTAAATTTCCATGAATGGCCCAAACCCGAAGTGTTCGTGATCCTAACGCCTGTTATCAGCGTCCTAATTCGTATATTTGAGAAAACATATTTGCCCTTAACCGGTTCAATTAAGGAAGGGCCTTCGGCGATAATCTTCAATTCATGAGTAAAGCAATAAAATTCGGTACCCAGCAGCAGGAGTTCTATACTACATTGAGCCAGCGGGTGAATAATTATTTTAAGTCAAAAAATCTGAGTCGCAATGCCAACCATGAAATGGTCATTAAAACCATATTCATGTTGTTGTTGTTTTTTGTGCCGTATGGAATCAGCCTAAGCGGACTGGTGACTGCTTATTGGGGATACCTACTCCTTTCCATCGTCATGGGCCTTGGTGTAGCGGGCATCGGTCTCTCCATCATGCATGACGCCAACCACGGGGCATATTCCACCAAACCGTGGATCAACGATGTGATGGGCTATACACTCAACTTTGTCGGAGCAAATGCTTTCAACTGGAAAATCCAGCACAATGTATTGCACCACACGTACACTAATATTTATGAAGTAGACGAAGACATCAGCCCGCGCGGTGCGTTGAGGATGTCGCCTGATTCACCTTGGAAACCCTTTCATCGTTTTCAGCACCTCTACGCATGGTTCCTGTATGGTCTCATGACCATCGTATGGATCATTGGGAAGGATTTCTTTCGTTTGGCCCGGTATCAGCGGGAGGGACTGGTAAAGAAGCACAAAGCAAATATTGCCAAAGAGTGGGCCATCCTCCTCTTTACAAAAATATTCTACGTCACTTACATCTTTGTTGTCCCGATGTTGGTGCTGCCATTTGCCTGGTGGCAGATTCTCATAGGCTTTGTGATCATGCACTACATCGCTGGATTCATTCTTGCCATTGTATTCCAGCCTGCCCACGTTGTGGAAGGCACTTCATATTTAATGCCGGATGCTGAGGGTAATCTTGAAAATACCTGGGCGATTCATCAATTGTACACAACCACCAATTTCGCACACCGCAACAGAATTTTATCCTGGTATGTCGGCGGCCTTAATTTTCAGGTCGAGCATCATCTTTTTCCCAACATTTGTCATGTGCATTATCGCAACTTGTCGGCCATTGTTAGCGAAACAGCGAAGGAATTTGGACTTCCCTACAAGATGAAAGAAACATTTTGGGATGCCATTAAGGCTCACGGACGACTGCTGAAGCAACTTGGGTCACGAGAGCGCATTCCGACGCTGGTTTCAGCCTGACACCAACTGCTTTTTTGTTCTGCTGACGAGCGAATTCTTTGTCTTGAGAATCGTATTGTCTTTGCTGCGAAGGACTTTTGATTGGCGAGCCCCCTTTTTCTAACTATAGAAATACGATATTTAGGAATGCTAAAAAGGCTCCTGAATGTTGCCACCCACGAACTCTACGAGATACCTATTTTGGTTTTAATGCCACACAGCCGGTGCAACTGCCGCTGCGTGATGTGTGATATCTGGAAGGCAAACCAGGAAAAACGTGAGATATCTGTGGAGGTATTGGAAAAGCACATCACGGCATTCCGAAAATTGGGTGTTCGCAGGGTGGCGCTTTCCGGCGGAGAGGCCCTGATGCATTCAAATTTGTGGAAGTTTTGTGAGGTGCTTCACTCTATCGGAGCTAAAATTAGTCTGTTGTCGACCGGATTGACCCTGAAGCACCATGCCCATGAAATTGTTCGGCACTGTGACGACGTGGTGGTGTCATTGGATGGCGATCGCGAGATTCACAATGTGATCAGAAACATCCCGGGAGCTTTTGAGAAGCTGGAGGAGGGGGTTGTCATTCTTAAAAAGTTATCACCCCCATTGCGAATCACCGGACGCACCGTCCTTCAGAAAAAGAATTTCAGAAATTTTCCATCCATTGTTCAGGCCGCCCGGGACATGGGGCTTGATCAAATTTCTTTCCTGGGCGCAGATGTTTCCTCGGAGGCTTTCAACCGATCTTCCCCCTGGGAAGCGGCGAGGGTTTCTGAAGTGGCACTCAATCTGGTGGAGACGGATAGTTTTGAGACACTTATCAAACAATCCTTTGTTGATCTGAAAAACGATTATGATTCAAAATTTATAGCCGAGGCCCCTGAAAAAATGATGGCCATTGTCCAGCACTATCAGGCCATCCATGGCAAGTCAGATTTTCCCATGAAGAAATGCAATGCGCCGTGGGTTTCCGCGGTAGTTGAATCTACTGGAGATGTGTTGCCTTGTTTTTTTCATAAGCCGTATGGGAATATAAACCTCCTTGCTTTTGAGGAGATCATCAATTCAAAAAGTGCCATCAGCTTTCGGAAAAGTCTGGACGTTCATCAGAATCCAATTTGCCAGCGTTGTGTCTGTGCCCTCTATGTCCCCTCATTTTCCAAAGTGGCCTAAGAAGCAATCATCTGCCAAAGCGGGTTTCCTTGCAGAACTGTTTCATCCACCTGTTTCCGCAGTCGTTTTATTAGTGAAGCCACATCCATGGTCGTGCGCTTCCTGACTCCTTTCACGAGTAAAGAATGTTGCAATCCGATGGATCCTGAGAAGACTTCGTCAACCAATCTCAATTCCCCCTTTACTGTAACTGCCTGGATACTCTCCGGACCAATTCTTTGGAGGTTCTCAAAGTAATCGGGGTGCACGATGGGCGCAATCATCAGGTCTGCGGGGCTGCCCAGGGTCAGTGCAGGCAGGGGCAAATCAAAAATTTTTGCAGGCCACTGCGTCACCATTTTATAAATTTCTTCTCCGTTCGCCAGTCCTGTTTGGAGTGCACAATGGATTTCATCCAGCAAGGTGGAAGATCCGGTCAAGGTAGAATCGGAGCCCAAAGCAACCGAGACAGATTCCTTTAAAACATCGATGGGGGCTGTATGGTTAAAAAGAAACAAATTGGATGCAGGACACCAAACAATAGAGCATTGGCTGGCGCGGATTTTTTCAATGTCATGTGACTGCAACGCAATTGCGTGAATCAAAACGGTGTTGGCTGCCAGCATTCCCAGTTTACTCAAAGCCTCAATTTCATTTCCTGCCACCGCATCAACTCCTTCTGCGGCATGAATCGTAAAAGGGAGATGGTTGGAACTTCTGAAGGTTTTCTGAATTTCCTTGCCAAATGCAAGCGAATGAGACCAGGCAATATTTTTTGGTACACGTACCGGAAAAAGTTTGGAGTCAAAAATGCGGTTCCACGGGTTGTGGTGTACCACCGTGGTCGCACCTGATATCAGGTTCTTCAACCCGCCCCAAAGTAGCCGATCCCGGATGTCAATTTTTTCTATGTCTCGCACGGGAGATTGCAGGGGTTTATAGATATCCTTTCCCCATGTGGTGTAATTTTCATAGGGTGGATGACCCAACCTGGGATACAGATTCATTTCCAGGTGATCATGTGCATTGATCAACCCCGGATAGAGATAGTGGTCATTGAATAAAATAACCTTCTCGCCAACGTTCGATTGCAGTTCGGCTTGAAGTTCATGGATCAGGCCGCCTTTGATGCGAACATCACCCCGGATCATTTCATTGTTGTGCATCCACTGCAGCCCTCTGAATAAGAAACTCATGGCTGCTTCCGGGCTTTCATGATGTAGACTACCGGAACATTATTCCAGCAAGGTTCTTCCAGCAATTCCAGATTGACCTGGTGATCGTGAAAGCACTGAATCAGATCCTGGAACAGATGAAGGTGGTGTTCTATTTCAACAGTCTTCCCATTGGAATCCTTAAAAGTCCTTTGGGCATGTTGCAGTGTGAGAAAAGGATGAAAATCTGTCAAGAGAATGATTCCTCCTTTTTTCAGAGAGCCAAGTAAGTTATCCATTGCAGGCCCAAGATCAGCAATGTGACCGATCACCAGCGAGCATAAAATGAAGTCGAAATATTCCCTTTCCAAGGGGATAACAGAAATGTCCTGGCACCGGAATTCTATTAACGGAGAGGCTTTCTTTGCTATTTCGATCATAGCCGGCGAGAGATCCAGCCCCACAATTTTGCTTGCTTTATTCTTTTCAAGCAGTTGACAGAAATGGCCTGTCCCACAGCCTGCGTCGAGTACAATCTTGCCTTCCAGGTCTGGCAATAGTTTTTCAATGCTCACATTTGAAAGATTTTTGATGGGGTTCGATTCCTCGGAATAAGTGGCAGCCCATCGGTTATAGCCATCCAGGGGAGGCAGGATGTTTATTTTCTTTTTTGAATGCCAGGGCAACCTCATCAAAGTCCTTCAATTTCGGGTTGGCGATAATGAAGCCAGTATTTCAACAATGCTTTTAACTCGTAAGGGTAACTGAAAATATTGGTCTTGTAACGCAAGACGGAGGCCAGCTTCATCGTGGCACGTTGCAACGATGTGAGCTTATAATCGCTCACGGTTGGATAGTGTGCATGAACTACAGTTTCAAAATCATGAATATAACGGATCATTTCCGGCGTAAGCCATGGTGTAAGGTAGTTTCTGTGCAAATCAAAATCGAGCCATTGGGGTTGTGACCATTCATCCAGTGTCTGCGGAAACTGAAAACCTTTTGCCAATGATCCATCAAATAGTTCAGAACCCTCCGTCGGCACAGGGGTATAGATGTAAAAGACAATTTCCGTCTGGGGGTTGATGGCCTTTATTTCCTTGATGAACGAGACCTCATCATAAATCTGCTGCCACACCTGTTCTTCCGTGGGTGCCGGAAGTCCCAGGACAAAGGAATATTCAGGCACAATTCCGAATTTTGCGATGCGGGCGGCAAATGATTTTAGCTTCTCACCTGTTTGTGTCCCGCCCTTGTCCATTTCTTTCAGCAACCGATCATTTCCACTTTCGGCGCCAAAGAAAATCATTGAACAGCCGGCATCGGCAACAGCTTGCAGGGATTGGTCAGAAAATTTGTCGACGGTGTCTACCCGGCCCTCTGCCCACCATTTCATTTTTTCATTTTTGATCAGGTGGGCAAACTCGACGGATCGTTTTTCCGAAACAAAAAAATTATTGTCGTGAAATTGAAATGCATTGCCACCGTAATTCTCCTTTAGCAATTTCAGGTCTTTGAAGATCATTTCGGCGGATTTCCCTTTCCACCGTGCCTGAAAAATCGGGACCACGCCACAAAATGAACAAGTGAAAGGACATCCAATGCTTGAATGGTATGCGATGGTCTTCGTTCCTAAAAAGGTTTTAGGAAGGTAGCCATCCATGGAGTAAAACTGGTTGAGGGTATCGTAGGGCAGCACCGGTAATGCATCCTGATCATATAAAGATGCCGTGGATGTTTTTACCACCTGTGCTTCCTTTAGGTAGACGAGGTTTTCAATTGTATCAATCGATGCCTGGGCTTCAAGGGCCCGCAGCAATGCCGGGAATGCCTTATCCCCGGGACCCTTGATGACAACATCCACATATCCGGACTTTATCACGGTGGAGTAGTGATTGGATGCAAAGTATCCTCCCCAAATTATTTTTACTTCCGGAAATTCCCGCCGAACATGTTTGGTAAATGGTATCGCTTGTCTTAGCTGTGGTCCCGGCATGACGGTGGAGGCAAAATATCCAAACTCACCCGTAACGAGGTAGTCATGAATTTTCTTCCAAGGATCTTTCTCCCGGTTTCCGTCAACAATAACGTATAAAAACAAGCCCTCAATAGATGCCGCAATGGCCAGAATGGCATTGGGAATGATCCGCACCGTGCTGCCGGCGCGTGGATTGAATAACAGGACTTTCTTCATGGACACAAAGTATATCAATTTACGAAGTTCTGTTGTACCACCGGCATGGTCGCAGTGGGCTATATTTTCTATTTTTAACTCGGTGAAAATAGTTTTTATTACTTACGTTCGAAATCCCGCGTACAAAGATCCTGCGGCCTGGCTCTCCAGAATTGCATCTTCTCTGGGTATTATGGAGTCGCTGACCCGAAATGCAACCGTGATCAATATCCACAGCATCGGCTATGAAGGCGTAGAACATCGGAACCATGTTGAATATCACTTCATGAAGCTCAATCAGCTAGAAACGACATTGCCGATTTCATTTCATCGCTACATCAGAAAACTGAGCCCTGATGTTGTTATCGTGCGGGGCCTGGGCTTTCCCCTTCAGATTCTTTTTCTGCGATGGCAATTGGGTGAGCATGTAAAGATCATGGCCCAACACCATGCCGACAAACCATCGCGTGGCTACAAAAAATTGCTGCAGCGGATCGCCGACAAATTTATTGGCGCCTATTTTTTTTCCTCCATGGATCTCGCCAAGCCATGGTTGAACGCCGAATTAATCCACAATAAAGAAAAAATAAAAGAAACCCTTGTGTTGTCCTCCACCTTCTTTCGTGCGGACAAAATATCAGCAAGGAACATCACGGGTGTTCAAGGAAAAAGAGTTTATCTGTGGGTGGGCGGACTTGATGCCAACAAGGATCCAATCACCCTGGTGAATGCATTTAAGAAGTTTTCGGGTGATCATGTTGATGCACATCTATATATGATCTATCAGGAGGAAGATTTGTTGGATACAGTGAAGGAGCTGGTCGCTCATTGCAGCCATATCCATTTGATGGGTGCTTTGGCGCACAACGCATTACAATCCTGGTACAATGCCGCTGATTTTATTATCTCAACTTCACATTATGAGGGAATGGGAGTGGCTGTATGTGAAGGTCTATCCTGTGGCTGCATCCCCATCTTATCAGACATCCCCTCCTTTCGAATGATGACAAACCAGGGAGAATTTGGATTCCTTTTTCCGCCAGGAAACGCAGATGCGTTGCTTCATTCATTGCAAGATAGCTGGAGCATGGACCTGATTTATGGACAAAAAAAAGTGCTTCATCACCATGAGGCATGCCTTTCATCGGAGGCGTCCGCATTCAAGATCATGGAAACGGTAAGGTCGCTATAAATGAAGAAAAGACTTGCCATATGGATCCCTGGCGGTATTGGAAATGGGAATTTTTCACAAGGTTATCCGATGTTGGAAAAACTGGTGGATCGCCTGGCTGATGAGTTTGACGTCTTTGTATTTTCTCAGGTACCTCCGAACCCTGATTATATTCCATCCAGGTTTGCGCTTAAATACCCGCCCCGTTCCATCAAATCCGGCAAGGTGCGGTGGATCGTCCTGGTGTATTTCTTTTTTCTTCAAAACAGAAAACAAAAATTCAATGTGGTCCAGGCGTTTTGGGGTTACCCGGCAGGTTTTATCGTAGTGCTTCTTGGTAATATCCTGCGAATACCCAGTATTATAAACTTGATGGGTGCGGATGCCGCCAGTGTGGAGTCCATTGACTACGGAATTCTTCATCATCGAATTCCAAGACGCATTGCTTCCTGGTCTTATCGCAACACATCTGTTTTGATCTGCCTTTCCGAATTCCAAAAGAGCACACTGCTGTCATTTGGGATCCATCGGGCGATGAGAATAATTCCATGGGGAGTGGATCCCGGGATTTACCCTTTTTCTGTGCATTCGCCTCAAGAAGTTCTTCGCATCATTCATGTTGGGCACATCAATCCTGTAAAGGATCAAGTCTCTTTGTTAAGAGCATTTGCGACCATCAGAAGAAAAAGACCGGCAAGACTGAAATGGTTTGGAATCGACTGCCGGAATGGAGAAATGCAAAAGCTATCCCATGAATTGGGCATCGAACATGATGTCGAGTTCATGGATGTGGTTCCTTATGCTGACATGCCTCATCACTATCAGGAGACTGATCTCATGCTGCACACTTCATTGTCGGAAGGGCAGTGCATGGCCTTGACGGAAGCAGCCGCTTCAGGTGTGCTCATGGCGGGAACGAGGGTGGGGCTGTTGTGGGACCTGGGTGAACGTTGCGCCATTGTAGTTGAGCCGGGTGACTTTGCAGGACTTGCCGACCAGGTTCTTGATATCTTACCTCGAACAGCCGAATGGAGGGATAAAGTTGAAAGTGCGCGAGAATGGTCTGCCGGGCACTCATTTGATTGGGCGGTAAATGAATTCACCTCCCTGATCAGGAGCCTGTGAAAGACTACCCCTTGTCATTTTTTTGAGTCGACCCGTGCTAAGATGCCTTTCTCTAATTCGTAAACAGCACTGCATTGTTCAAGCAATGAATCATGATGGGTGATTATGATAATTGTTTTCTCTTTGAATTCTTCTTTGGTCAATGCCATCCAAACTTTCTTTTCGGTTTCAGAGTCCAGCTGGTTAGTCATTTCATCCAGCAAGAGCAGGTCAGCGTTGCTATACAATGCCCGTGCGATGGCCAAGCGCTGACGCTGACCACCCGATATCTTAATGCCTTTCTCACCCAGACGTGTTGCCAGACCATCCGGCAGTGAGGATAACCAGGACCCAAGTCCAAGTGAATTCAACAAATTATAGACTTTGTGGACGTCTCCTTCCCGGGAATCGCCCCCAAAAGTGATATTCTCAAGGATGCTTCCGTCCAGTATAATTGCGGTTTGAGGCACATAGGCAATGTGTCTTCTCCAGGCGTCAATGGTTTTTTCTGTAACGGCAACGTCATCTACCAACAGGGCCCCATGGTTCTCTTTCAAAAATCGCATGAGAATCAGCAACAGCGTAGTTTTGCCATGTCCGGATTTTCCAGTGATGGCAATTCTTTCACCCTTTTCAATGACCAGTGACAGGCCTTGAAGGAGGGGTGCGTGTCCTGGATAACCAAAGTGAATGTCTTTGAACTGGATCCGTTGACGGAAGTCTATCATTTCCAGGTCCGGGAATTTTTGTTCGGAATGGTATTTCTTTAATTCCTCCAATACATATACACTGGACTTGATTTCCAGGAGTGCCACAAACATTCTGTTGAAAGAAGGAATGGCCCGAACGGCCGCCGCGGCAAACAAGCTAATCCATGCGATGGCTTTGTCAGCAGGAGACCGAAGAAAAATAAAATATCCAATCAAGAGACAGAGACAAAGGGAGGCCGTTGTCTCAATCATTCGGGTGGAGTTAAATATGATTTTGTTTTTGTCCGATTGTGCTGACAGCACTTCCTGATTGATTGATTCGACTTTTCCGGAAAAAACGTTTTCTTTTTGATAGAGTTTTATCTCCACCAGGTTATCATACAAGGAAAGAAACTTCTCCAGGACCTGTGGGTATTTTACCTTGATCGTATTGTTAATGGTTTTTATTTTCTGTTGGTTCCACTGATAAAAGATAACAGACGGCAGCAAAGCGACACCCAGGAAGAGCATGGCCCATGGACTGTAGATCACTAAGAGGATGGTGAGCAGCAGCATGACACATCCTTCCGTGAACAGTGTTGCCAGGGGAAGCAGGATGTTGTGCGCGAATACGGTGGGTAAATTAATGATGCGGTTTAGCTCGTGGGATGATTTCAGTTCATAGTAAGTCGAATAGGGCAATTGGAGAAAGTTACGTATCACCTTTTGTGCCAGCCCCCCGGAAATAGCGAAGGCAACATGGGTCCGGTAATTCCCAATTCCAACAGTCACGAGATGTTTTACCAAGAGGAAGGCAACAAGGCAGATTAGAAACAACAAAGAAAAATTCCGGACGTCAGTGAAGTGAAGTGAATGAAAAACATGAAGCAGGGCAGGGTTATTAAAAACCGCATCAGGCTGCGTGATGAGAAGCGCCAGGGGAGCCATCGAGGCGACAGACACTACGTCCAGAAGAGCCTGGCATAGTAGAAAGATGATCAACCACGCAACTTTAGATTGTTGGTGTTTGCCGATGAGCGAAAGTGTCCGTGTTATTAGTTTATCAAACAAGCCCATTACCAGCATTTGGACGATTATATAATGAATCCAACGTTAGGTTGAGTGCAATGCTCATTCTTTCTTTCTGAATGTAACAATGATATGATCGGCCCAGCGATTGAAAGGAAAGTGGTTATGCATTTTTCTATCGAGTTGAGTCAACCAGGCGTAAAGAACAGGGTGGTCAAAGGGAAAGGTTTCTGAAGAAGGGGGTGGAGAGAGTGCGCCCAGGCCTTCAAATTTCAACAGATGGAATTCTTTACCGAATGCTTTCCTTATCTTCTTAAG
>JAYVEZ010000110.1:0-2003 GCA_043773645.1 Cytophagales bacterium | reverse complement strand
GCTAACCAACGACGCTGCATTGGATATTGATGCTACCTGGTCACCGGATGGAAAGTCGATTGCCTTTGCTTCAGACCGGGCAGGTGGGAATATGAATATCTGGATCCATGATCTCTCCTTGAACACTGACAGGCAGGTAACAAGTTTTGAGAGGCATGCCCTGCAACCCTGCTTTTCCCCTGATGGAAAGAAGATTGCCTATCTCCAAAACGATGGAGTCATGGGCTTCGGCACCTCCACACTGCAAGTTCTTGATTTGGAAACTGGTACCAGCCGATCGTATCACAAGCCATTGTTTACTCCGGGCCGGCCTTCATGGTCTGGGGATGGAAAGTTTATTGTGCTTTCGGTGCTTCGACCTTATTCTACGCGATTCAGGGAAGGTCTTAGCCGGGTATTGCTGGTACCGATGTCGGGTGATCCTGTTAGTTTCTTTTCTCCAGTAGATGGCCGATCCCTGGGTCAGCGTGGAAAAAACGGACCCGTCTGGTCTCCCGATGGTCATAGCCTGGCTTATGTGCAGGATGGACTATTGTGGGTTATAAAAGTAAATATGTCGGGGGAGCCCATGGGGCCACCGGTTCGATACACCAATGAGTTGGCAGAGTCACCAAGCTGGACCAGTGATTCCCGCTCCATCGTGTTCATGGCCACCGATCAGCTTAGAAAAGTGGATATGAATGATGGCAGGGTCGAAGATATTCCATTGACTTTGGAATGGAAAATTCAGAAGGGGCGGGAATCTGTGGTGATCCACGCTGGGAGAGTGTTTGACGGACGATCAGCGACTTACCAAAAGAACATGGACATTGTTTTGGAGGGCAATCGGATCAAGGAGATTGTGCCCCATGTTGCCGGGAGATCTATGAAAGTAATTGATGCATCCGACAAAACGGTGATGCCCGGTTTGTTTGAAATGCACACGCACCAAAATGGTTCTGGTGGTGAAAAATTGGGACGCACATGGTTAGCCTATGGCATTACCTCTGTGCGGGAGACTGGTGGTGACCCTTATGATGCGCTCGAACGCAAAGAATCGTGGGGTAGTGGGGCCCGCATCGGCCCCCGCCAATTCTTCACGGGCCCGTTAATGGATGGTGAACGGGTGTATTACGAACTGGCAACCAGCATGTCGAGCGGTGCCCAGTTGGAAATGGAGTTGGAGCGCGCTGCCAGGCTGCAATATGATTTCATAAAGACCTACGTCCGATTTCCGGATGCATGGCAGAAGCGTGCAACTGCCTTTGCTCACGCGGAGGGAATTCCGATTTCTTCTCATGAAATTTATCCGGCCACATCGTATGGAGTTGACGCCGTTGAGCATATCAGCGCCACCAGCAGGAGAGGGTATTCTCCAAAACTAAGCGCGATCGCCAGAAACTATGAGGATGTTGTGCAATTGCTTGCCAAATCCGGTATGAACATGACGCCGACCATTTCTTTGTTTGGTGGATTCAATCTTAAGTGGATTGATACAGATCTTAAAAGTAATAGGCAGCTGAATGCCCTGTATTCACCGGCCTACCTCGCGGGTGCAACGGCATCGGCCAATCAGATGCTTTCAGCAAATCCGGATTTGAAAGAGAGGTTTGCGGAGGTAAAAGCGACCCTTCGGAAATTGCTGGAAGCCGGCGTTCGGATTACACCCGGCACAGATTCACCATTTATTACTTATGGTCTGAGTTTGCAAGTTGAGATGCAGTGTTTTGTGGATGCAGGCTTCACACCCTACCAGGCCCTGCGGGCAGCTACTTTATTATCAGCCGAAGCCGTGGGTGTGGAAAAAGACTTGGGAACAATTGAGGCAGGGAAACTGGCAGACCTAATTATTGTTAAAGGCGATCCATTAAGCAATATCAAGGATGCCTTGCTGGTAGAGACCGTGATCAAGAATGGTATTATTTATTCCATCGAGGATTTGCTGAAGCGACCCTAATGTTTTTTTAGCGATTTCTTTTACCCAGCTTTGCAGATATGTTTACAGGTATCGTTGAATCAATGGG
>JAYVEZ010000109.1:0-6945 GCA_043773645.1 Cytophagales bacterium | reverse complement strand
GTCCGCGCTGAAGTCATTGCCTCCACTTTTGACGAGCAGGCGGATCGCCATGTGAAGATCGCCAGCATCGTTTTGGAAAAAGCCAAGCGCATGACCGAGTGCGGCCACGATGTGGTCATCCTGCTGGATTCACTTACTCGCCTGGCCCGTGCTTACAATACTGTGGTGCCATCCTCCGGAAAAATACTTTCAGGAGGTGTGGATGCCAATGCGCTCCACAAACCCAAACGCTTCTTCGGTGCAGCCCGTAAAATTGAAAATGGCGGCTCGCTCACGATCATCGCCACAGCCCTGATCGACACCGGCTCTAAGATGGACGAAGTAATCTTCGAAGAATTCAAAGGTACCGGCAACATGGAATTGGTGCTCGACAGAAAACTCTCCAACAAGCGCGTGTATCCTTCCATCGACGTGCCCGCCTCCGGAACAAGACGCGAAGACCTTTTGATGAAAGATGACGAACTCGCCCGCGTCTGGATCCTTCGCAAATATATGAGCGACATGAACTCAATCGAAGCCATGGAGTTTCTCCTTAGCAAAATGAAGGGCACAAGGAATAACCAGGAGTTTTTGATTTCGATGAATGGCTAATTCGGTGATTCGATGATTCGTTAATTCGTTGATGGTCTTGATTTGATAATGGAGTGCGGCGATTTAGTTGCACTTTTTTTATTCCATGATGAATTTGCCGTTTTGGTATTTGTAGTAAAATTCAGTCACCTCCTTTGCTTTCCCATCGGACACCAGAATTAGAAATTGATTCACTCCGGAGTTCAGAACTGCACTAAGATCCAATTCAATAATAATAGTTTTGTTAGGGTCAAAGATTTGTTTTGATGCCTGAACCTTCTTGTTTGTTGTCCGGTCGTATACCATCACGATAATGGGTGTTTTTTCTGTGAAAGGAAGTGCTATCCTAACGACGCGCTGTAGCTCAGCGGGCGGTAATGGCTCCTTGGGCTTCGTGAATGCAACTTCCTGAACTGCTAGTGAAATGGGAATAAATGTTTCTCGTCGAATGCCATAGACTTCATAGGTATAAATACCTTCCTGCTCCAGCGAATCAAAAACGCTATAAACAAGTTCTGGAGTCCCAAAAGTATTTCGCCTGATCATCTGCTCTCTTAGCAAGAAATTCCTGACCTCCGATGGCTCGCGACGGAATACACGAAACTTTTCAAATTCGTCAATCCGGTCTTTATCGACCGACCAGTCCATAGAATACTTCCAAGTCTGTTGCGCCACAACAGGGAGTACCATTTCAGCGGCTGGCGGTATGAGTGGAAGTCCTTCGGGTTGCGTGGCCAATTGGATTCTGAAGTCGCAAAAATCCCCCAAAAACCCATCTATATTCACCAAATAAGAAATCCCCGTCTTGAGTGAATCAAGTTGGATAAATACATCCTCCTGTCGAATTCTATTAATGCATCGGATGATTCTATACTTTTTTACTTCACAGGGGTTTCCTTCAATGACAATGGCCTGCACACCTCGTTCCTCACGGCACTGCTGAGCGGAAATATTTAAAAAGTACCTGCCCGAAACCGGCACAGTAAAATCAAACCATTGATCGTTATGATATACGAGGCATTTGTTGGTCAATGATTTATTGATACACTCCCATTCCACCGATGATCCGGCAGTGCTGGACATTCGTGTGGGTGCATCGACCGCCAGCATAAGACGGCTCCGAATACTGTTGTTGGGCACTTGAGCACTAACCCTGATGATAAAGCCAACCAAGATGAAGGTAAGAATTTTCGCCATGGTTAAGAGTCCAATCAATTATAAATAATTCAGTTCGTGTTAGTTCGTTCACTGGTGATTCGACGATTTCTAAAGTCCGTTAACAAGCTTATCAACGAATTATTGACCGATTTAATAATTTGAAAATGAGGGCGCAGTTAATTCTGCGCATTTCTTATTGGTAGACAATCTTGTTCAGTGAACGCGCTCCAATTTTCAAATCTTCAAATTGATTCATTTTCAAATTAATTCCTCTTTCTCTCATGAAACGCCCCCCTGAACTCAGGATCTTCATAGCGCTTCTGACGGTCAATTTCCTTGGCAATCATCTGCGCTTCAGGTAAGGGAGTTGGTTCCACCACCACCTGAGCCGGAAGTTCTTTTACGGCAATCTTCTCGCGCATCAGGTCTTCAATCTTTTTGACATGGTATTTTTCAGCGTCGGTGACAAACGTAATCGCTTTGCCTGTCTGAAAGGCGCGACCGGTTCTGCCGATGCGGTGGATGTAATCTTCATAGAGCATGGGCACATCAAAATTGATGACGTGCGATACGTTGGTGACATCAATGCCCCGCGAGGCCACATCGGTTGAAACCAGTATCCGCAAATCGCCCTGCTTGAACTCATTCATGGCATTGATGCGGCTGTTCTGTCCTTTGTTGGAATGGATAACTTTCGCCGAGCCAATCTTTTTTCGTTCGATGAATTTGAAAACATCGTTTGCCGAATCCTTGGTGCGGGTGAAAATCATCACGCGATTAAATGTTGCTTGATCCTTTAAAACATATTCCAGCAAGTGAATTTTCGTTTTCAGGTTCGGTACATAATACAACACCTGATCTACCTGCTGCGCGGCCATCGTCAACGGGGTTGCCTCCACTTTGACGGGGAACTCCAGAAATTCCTCCGCAAGCTTCTCCACCTTGGCGGGAAAGGTTGCGGAGAACAGGAGGTTCTGTCTTTTGGAGGGAATCACCTCAAAGATCTTTCTGAGCTGATGCATGAAGCCCATGTCCAGCATGCGGTCAGCTTCATCGAGCACCAGTATCTTCAATTGCTTCACGACAATTTCCTGCTTAAAGTAAATCTCCATGAAACGACCGGGAGTGGCGATGATTACATCAACCCCTTGCTGCAATGCTTCAATTTGTGTTTTCGGTCCTACCCCACCATACAAGGCAATCACCCGCAGGTCCGTGAATTTCGCCAACGCACGGGCATGCTCAGCAATCTGCACCACAAGCTCTTTGGTAGGTGCCAGTATCAACGCGCGCGGCTCAGTTCCCTGCGCAAAGTTTATTTTCTTCAGGATCGGCAACAGATACGCCGCCGTTTTGCCCGTACCCGTCTGGGCGATGCCAATGACTGCCTGCCCCCCCAATGCCAGGGGTATTACCTTTTGCTGTATTTCCGTGGGATGGTCAAACCCTGCCTCGGCGACAGCCTTCATCAACTGTGGGTTCAGTTTCAGCCCTTCCCATGAATAATTTGCAGCTTCCAAAACAAATGGATTTATCTTTGTGGACACATGAATACCCTCATTGTCAACGCGAAGATAGTAAACGAAGGTAAGGTCATCGAAGGTGATGTTTTGATCAGGGATGAAAGGATCGAAAAAATAGGTGCTCACCTTTCTGTCAAAGATGCCACCATCATTGATGCAAAGGGACACTATCTGCTGCCAGGCGTCATTGATGACCAGGTGCACTTCCGTGAACCCGGGCTTACACACAAGGCAACGATTTACACTGAGTCCCGGGCAGCAGTGGCCGGTGGTGTCACCAGTTTTATGGAGATGCCCAATACGGTGCCGCCAACATTTACCCAGGAACTCCTTGAGCAAAAATATGCCATTGCTTCCCGGGATTCCCTGGCAAACTATTCCTTCTTCATGGGAGCTTCCAACGACAACCTGGAAGAAGTTCTCAAAACAGATTTAAAAGAAGTCTGCGGCCTCAAAATCTTCATGGGCTCTTCCACCGGAAATCTGTTGGTCGATGATCCAAAAATTCTGGAGGGTTTCTTCTCACGATTCCCAGGATTGATAGCATCGCATTGTGAGGATGAGCCCACGATTCGCAAGAACAGCGAGGAATTCAGAAAGAAGTACGGAGAAGATATTCCCATTGAATACCATCCCCTCATCCGCAGTGAGGAAGGTTGTTACAAGTCATCTTCATTTGCCGTTGGCCTGGCCAAAGTGCATGGCACCCGACTTCATATTTTACATATCTCCACGGCCAGGGAGGTCCAACTCTTTGACAATGTCCTGCCTCTGGAGAAGAAAAAAATTACCGCAGAAGCCTGTATCCATCACCTTTGGTTTAATGACGGTGACTATGCGCGTCTTGGGACCAAAATAAAATGGAACCCAGCTATCAAGGCAAAACATGACCAGGAGGCTATCCTTCAGGCGGTCCTTGATAATCACATTGATGTGATTGCCACTGACCATGCACCTCATACACTGGAAGAAAAACAAAACACTTATTTCAAAGCGCCTTCGGGCGGTCCGCTGGTGCAGCATAGCCTTGTGGCCATGCTTGAATTTTTTCATCAAGGAAAAATTACTTTAGAGCAGATCGTACAAAAGATGAGTCACAACCCGGCCATTCTTTTCAGGATTGAGGAACGGGGGTTTATTCGCGAAGGATATTTTGCAGACTTGGTGCTGGTCAATTTGAATAGTCCCTGGATGGTTGAAAAGAAGAACATTTTGGCCAAGTGTAGTTGGTCACCATTTGAAGGAACCACTTTTCAATCCGGTGTCTCCCATACCTGGATCTCTGGTCATTTGGGATATGAGAAAGGTATTGTCATGGAGGGCCCTTCGGGAAAGCGGCTTTCTTTCAGGATATAATTAATTACGTGTGTCCAGGGCGGCGGCAGGGTTCAACAAAATGAATACTTGCAAATTCGTACCACCCACCTAACTTTGCGCCCCTATACGGTGAATGTAGTTCAGTTGGTTAGAACGCCAGATTGTGATTCTGGAGGTCGCGGGTTCGAGCCCCGTCTTTCACCCATTTAGCCCCATAAACTGGGGCTTTTTTGTTCACTCCCTTCATGTAAAAGTCCTTCCCCTATTCACACAAAAGTTCTACACTCGTGTAATGAACCCACTTCATTATGGACCAGCGCATCATTGACCTCTTTGACGAGTACACCCATAAGCCCCTTCGCCGGGAGGAGTTTATGAAAAGACTCACTACCCTCACCGGGAGCACCGCAGCCACCATGACCATACTTCCTCTGTTGGAGGTCAACTATGCGAAGGCCGCTACCATTCCCTCTCAGGATGACCGTATACTTGCCGAACGCATTGTTTACCCTGGTGATGGGACAGAAATGAAAGGATATATCGCCCGACCGAAAGGAAATGGAAAATATGCGGCCGTGGTTGTCATCCATGAAAACAGGGGGCTCAACCCTCACATTGAAGATGTCGCGCGGCGTGTGGCACTTGCCGGTTACCTGGCACTGGCACCGGATGCCCTGTCGCCTCAGGGTGGCACGCCCGCCGATGCTGACCAGGCGCGGGATATGTTTCAGAAACTGGATGCCACCAAAAACCTCAACAATTTTATAAAAGCCTTCGATTACCTGAAGGGCAGACCAGACTGCAATGGAAAATTTGGAACCGTTGGGTTCTGCTGGGGCGGTGGCATGGTCAATCAACTCGCGGTTCATGTTCCCGCACTCAAAGCAGCCGTTGCCTTCTATGGACGTCAGCCTGAAGCTTCCGAGGTGCCAGGCATCAAAGCAGCAGTGCAACTACATTACGCAGGAACCGACGAGCGCATCAACGCAGGAATTCCGGCCTACGAAGAAGCCCTTAAGAAAGCCAACGTGAAATACGAACTCTATTCCTATGAGGGCGCACAGCATGCTTTTCACAATGACACGGCACCAACCCGCTACAATGAGGCAGCCGCAAAACTTGCCTGGGAACGGGCCATCACCTTCTTTCAAAAGAACTTGTCATAAGCTATTCAGCGTACCCCGTCTCAAGGACTCTGAACTTCCACTTTAGACCCCTCAGAGTCTCCTGTCTCAGGGACTCTGAGTTTTCACCATTTGATCATCGAAATAGTTTTTCATAAATTTATTTCGTGATCACGTATCAAGAGTTTCACCATCAACCACTCCATCATCAGATTGGATTGCTGTATGAGCATGGCGCCTGCGTCATGAGCATTCGCTACTATGGCTACAAGGTGAATCTCTACCTGTTGGGAAACTTCTACCTGGAAGTATTCTACAACCACAAGAAAGACCTGATTGAAAAAATCCTTCCCCTGGACATCCGGCACAGCCGAATGAATTTCTATGTTGACCAGATCAAATTACCGGGTTTGATTGGGGCCCAATAGCAAAAAAGCCCTTCTTTTGAGAAGGGCTCTTTATAAGATTCTTTTTTAGGCTTTTAAGCAGTGGCGGTAGTTGATTCAACAGCCTTCACTTGCTGCTTCAACACAACATTTTTGCGCGCCTTGTAGCCACAGTAGCTGCACTGATAGTGTTTAATGATTTCGCCCTCTTCTGTTTCCGTAGGTTGCTTAACAATTTCTTCACGCTGCACCTTGAATGTCTGGTAATTACACTCAGGGCACTGGATTGCATGAAGGTGGCCTGCATATTTTTCTATCTTAATGAAGCCCGTTTCCTCATCTTTCCAAACATCATAGTCAACAGAGTACAGATTTTCTTCTGCCTGCATCCCTTCATCCAAGTGCACATCTTCCTCTTCCTCGCTCAGCAACTTCATAGGCTTGCCGGTCTTGGGCGATATTCTTGGCTTGTAGCGAAGTACTTTCAGGCGCTTCTCAATGAAGAACGGATAGTAGAATTTAAGCAGGTTTTGAATAATGAGCGCTACAATGATACCCATCATGATGGTAAGGAAACCCCTTACGAAATACATGATCGTTGTTATCTCTATAATATTTCCATTAAAAAAGAAGCAAGCACCAACTATGATGATCAAACTGGAATACCAAAGGAAATTGACTTCATGTCGGTTGATAAAGTCATACTTGTCCTTGTTGTCCGGAACGGTGGACAGCCTGACAATGTATCCTAATACTAACAAAATGCCCGCTGCCCAGCACATATATGCCAGATTGTGAGCCAAGCTATTCCAGGATGCGTAAGGACTTTCAGCCATGGTGTTTTAGTGTTTTCAGTTAATTAATGAG
>JAYVEZ010000108.1:0-11944 GCA_043773645.1 Cytophagales bacterium | reverse complement strand
CCACTCGAAATTTCTTTCGCGGGCATAGGAAAAAGCTTGCTTCATCAAACCCGCACCTACCTTCTTCCCCTGAAATTCCTTTGCGACATACAATCGTTGAAGTTCGATTGCCTTCTTGCCAAGATGAATTTCTACTTCGTCTGTGACCCGAAGTCGGAGAAATCCTGCTGGTTCCACACCTTCCCAAGCCATGTAGTAGATGGCCCCCTCTTCTTTGAACTCCTCCTCAAACCTTGCCGCTGAGTACGCCTCATGGAGGTGGGCCTCCATGACCTCCGGCGTATTTTGAGCAGCAAATGTTTCTACCTGGGTTTCGATGGCAATTTTTCGCAGCGAAACAAGATCTTGAACGTAAGCAGGTCTGATTTCAATCATGAAAACGCATTTTGTCTCGATTTTTCAATGACCGGCATAAACTTCAACACGGTTTTTTCCTATTTTTTATCCTCGTAGTTCTGGAAGGAATAAAGTATACCGAGTGAAAAGGCCTGGCTGTACTGCGGGTTGATGTCCTGGTCGTAGTCATAAAGGAAAATGCCACCCAGGCTTACGTTGATGTACTTGTTCACTTTCGCCACAATATTCAAATCGACCCGGTGGTCAATCTTTTTTGCCTCCAGGGTTTGGTAGTTCGCAAACAGGACATACCTCCACTTCAGGTTAATATTGGTCGCGATGTCTTTATTAAATTCAGCGAGCATCTGGAATGCATACCACTCAAAGCGGGAAGATTCGCCCACGTTGACACCATAGGGCTTCAGGGGGTCTACCGCGCTGTAGCGGCCATCATTGTTCGAAAGAAGCGTCACGCGGGGTGCGATGGGAGAAAAACGTACTTTGAAATATTCCACCGGATGCCATTCTGCGCCTATGGTCGCCGTGATGAACGTCGGTGAGAACGAATCAGAAACCAATTGCTCCTGCTCGACACCATTCACATCTTTCACATACTTATATCCCTTGCCAAATTGCGACACGGCATTCAAGGCCACAAACAGATCCCAGTGTTCGCTTACGTTGTGTCCCAATTTTGTATCCAAAAAGATACGGTCCAGAGTCTTGCGATAGCCCTGACCCTGGTTGCTGACCATACCATAGAGTAAGTCAATTTCGTTGTCCCAGGACTTCTTGTCTTTCTTATAGTTAGCCCTGAAGTTCATCAAAGCATTAAAACCAAATGAGTTTACACCCCCTGCTTTCCAGTTGGCGGAGAAGTTGGCTTGGTTGAGGTTAAGCCCTGCCTTAAAGGATTTCTTCCACAGGGCGGTGGTGTCTACTTTGACAACTTGTGCATCCGATTGAGTCCAACTGGCCATCAAAAGGAATACCAATAAGATGAAAGCGTAGGCAGGGGTAGGGAGTTTTTTCATGGAGGGTTTTAGAATTTGCCGCCAAAAATAGCAAAAACCCTTAAACCCTCATGGTCCGCTAGATGTTGTTTAGCCGGATTTCGTCCAACGCCATCTCGGTGAGTGGCTTGGTTATGAACTTAATGACATAATTGTTATTTACGATTCGGTCAATATCCCGCTTGTTATCCGAGCTGGACAGGATGATGACTTTGCATCGGGTGCGTACCACTTCCTTGAATTTTTCGAATTCATACAGAAAAACAAACCCATCGACGACAGGCATGTTGATGTCAAGGAAAATGATATTGGGGAGATTCTCAGGGTTATTCTGATTTTCAGTCAAATAGTCGAGCGCGCTTTTTCCGGAGTTTTTAACCTCCACCCGCTTGGCAAATTTTGTTATCTCAACGATTCTTTTACTTATAAAATTGTCAGTGTCATTGTCATCCACCAGCATCACCAAATCAATAGCCTTCGCATTATCCATTGTGATATTTTAAGTCGTTCTACACCTTTTTCGCTACACTGGCGTAAAATTATTCCTTTTCATCAGAAACAAAACCCTCAAAAAAAATAATCAAAAGATTGGAGTAAGGTATTGACCAAAAATGTCAGAAATCCAATCAGCGTGAGCGCACCTTCAGCTTCTCACCCACAGACAAGCTAAAATCTTTCTTATCATTCCACTCCATTAACTCCTTGATGGAGACTCCGTACTGCCGCGCCACACTGTAAAGGGTGTCTGAAGCCTTAACCTGATGGAAGTGACTGTCGGAACTCAGCGCTTCCATGCCCTGGCTGGCAGGAGAGGTATTTATTTCTTCAACTTGCCCGGGATTCTTTTCTGCACCCAAAGCGTCTGTCGGAAGGTCTGAGACAGACCCACCCACCTTTTTTGGCGCGGGCTGGTCCCAATTAAATGAATCATCCTCATTCAGAAGGGCAATGGTGGTGTTGTCATCCACCGCCTTTTCTGAGGGCTTTCGATTGCTTAGATACAGTGTGAGCCCTGGAGACAGGTTTGACTGTTTATCAAGGTCATTGTACTTTTTTAGGAACTTTTCCTGTATCCCAAACCGCTGGCTGACTGTCCAAAGGTCTTCACCCGCCTGGACAGTGTAAAGTTCAGTGGATCCTTTCTTCTTCTTTTTTCCGAGAAAATACAATTGTCCGGACTGAATGGGAGTGTCTATTGACATCTCATTATAGTGGAGAAATTCGCTGATGCTAATCTTCCCACGTTCAGCAATGGAAGTCAGTACGTCGCCTTTATTTGCACGGACCACGGCAATGCCATTGATTTCAAGTGATTCCGGAGTTTGAGTGATGCTTGTGCTCGCAAGGACGGTCACCGTTGGTTTTGGTGTGATTGCCAGAACGCCAAAGTCTGCGAGACCCTCTCCCCTTGGTACAATTACGGCGTACTCTTTGTCCGAGGGTATCCGATCAACTTTCAACCACTTGTTAAAATCATGCAGCTTCAATTCGTCCACAGAAGTTTCCTCAGCCAGGTCGTGTAAGGACTTGCCTGCCGCATAGACGTTTGTCACCTCGATTGCGGGTTTCCCATGCGTGGCGTCCTCAAAGGCTATCTTGTGCGCAAGAAATTTCCTCACATACCAGTATGTATCGGGGGTGATCTCCATGTGGCGGGTTCCCAAGTCCTGGTTTCCAACAGCCCGCATGACGCCGCCAGCACCCATTTGATATGACTGCAATGCGTAGAGCCAGTTATTAAAGTAATGATTGCATTGTTTAAGATAACGAGCGGCGCCTCGGCTGGCGCTAGTGATATTCATACGTTCATCTACTTCTTTGTCGACACGCAGCCCCATTTCCTGGGCTGTAAAGTCCTTGAACTGCCAAAACCCTACGGCATTTGAGGACGAGACGGCATCCGGAACCAGCGCACTCTCTTGCAGCGCTAGAAATTTAAAATCATCCGGCAGACGTTCCTCCTCAAAGATTTTTTCAATGATGGGAAAGTAAGTGCGGGCCCTTTCGGCCTTTATGTTGAAATATTTGGGGTGCTGGGTGAGGGCGTCGACATCTTTTTGGATGTCACGCCTCGCATCGTCCCGGATGGTAAGCGTCATGCCCGCAAATTGCATTTTGTGGGGTACTTGCGGAGATTGGCCGAAGGCGGCTCCGCAAAAAATAAGCGCGGGAGCAAAAAGTTTCATCGGTGATACAAAGATAATAGTAATTCGCTAAATCTTCCTCATCATCATGATTCCGTCCCTGACCGGCATCAATACATTCTCAACCCGCGGGTCCTTTCGGATTTTTTGGTTGAAAACCACCATCGCTTTTGTGTCTTTGTCGGCAGCCTTGTCCACGACTTTTCCGCTCCAGAGCACATTGTCGGCCAGAATGAATCCACCAGAAGGCACCTTTTCAATGATCAAATCGTAGTAAAGGCCGTAGTTCTCCTTGTCTGCGTCGATCCAAACGAGGTCAAAAGGTCCAGGAAGGCTTGGTATAATTTTAAGTGCATCGCCGATCCGCAGGTCTATGACCTGTTGCTTCGCTGCTTCCTGAAAATAGTTGCGCACCCGGCTTTCAAGTTCTTCGTTGATTTCTATGGTGATCAACTTCCCTCCCGGTGGCAGTCCTTCAGCCAGGCAAAGGGTAGAATAACCTGTATAAGTCCCAACTTCCAGAATGACATTTGCATGAATCATGTGGCTGATCATGGAGAGAAAACGGCCTTGTAAATGCCCTGATAACATCCTGGGCCTCATCACACCTACATGCGTTTCACGGTTGATCCGTTTTAGCAATGGAGATTCCTGTGAAGTGTGCTCTTCAGCATAGGCAGTGATATTGGAGGGAATAAAATCCATAAAATTTTTTTGTCAATCAGGTCGCAGAGCGCCTTAGGAAGGTTCCATGATCAAAAGGCTCATCTTCTCTTCATCAAACATTTCATTCGACATCTTCATGATGTCATGGGATGTAGCCTGCTGGACCCGTGAAAATATTTCTTCCAATGAAGGCACCCTCCCCAGGTCAAGCAGACTGCGGGCCATCATCATCATGAACCCGGTATTGCTTTCTTCCGCCATGGCTACCTGGCCCAGCATCTGCTCTTTGGCTGAGGACAATTGTCTTACCCCCAGTTTTTCTTCACGCAATTTGCGCAACTGCTCGTTGACCAAGCGGATGCTTTTGGATAATTGGGAAGGCTCTGTTCCAAATGAAATGACAAACAATCCTGTGTCGGTAAATGGCACGAACTGTGAACCGATGGAATACACAAACCCGTATTTCTCCCGGAGGGAGAGGTTCAGTCTAGAATTCATACCCGATCCACCTAAAATATTGGTGAGCAAATAAAACGCTCCACGTTTGGGATCAGCCAGCGAGTACGCAGGTCGACCCATGGCACATCGGGCCTGCTTGATGGGTCGTTTCAGCCTTACCTCTTTGGGTTTATAACCAGAGAATTTCCTCCGGCGAGCGCCTGAAGTAATGCGCGGAATGTGGCCCATGTATTTTTCAGCCAGCCGGATTACCTCGTCCACCTTGATATTGCCCACACAGGAAAAAACAATCTTGCGGGTATCAATATGCTCCCTTACAAACTCCTTGAAGTCTGCATGTTTAAAGGCCTTCACCGTCTTTTCTGTGCCCAGGATATTCATGGCCAGGGGATGGCCTTCAAAGATCACGGCGTCAAATTCATCTTGCAACGAGCCTTCCGGATCGTCGTGGTACATGGACATTTCTTCCAGGATGACGTGTCGCTCACGGTCAATTTGTGTAGGGGGGAAAATGGATTCAAAGGTGATGTCAGCAAGCAAATCGAAGGCACGCTCGAAGTAATCATCCCGGATGGAAGCAAAGAAAAGAATCTTTTCTTTGTCAGTAAACGCATTCAATTCACCACCCAAAGACTCCAGCCGGTTGAGAATATGAAATGACTTCCTCTTGCGCGTTCCCTTAAAAGCCATGTGTTCCCAAAAATGGGCAATACCCTGATTTGCCAGTGACTCATCGCGGCTACCAATGTCCATCATGATGCCGCAGTGGACAATTTTAGTGGTCGTTACCTGGTTGTGAACAACCCGTATACCGTTTTTCAGGGTATGGATGGTATGTATTCGCATAATTTCAATGCAAGTTAACTGTGATCCCGAATTGTCTCAAGGTCGAACAAAAATGCCCGCATCCGGTCGTAAGACTTGACTCTTTACAGGAATTCTGAGTAAAATCGTATAATAAATGTGGCATAGGTCTTGTAAACTTGATTCATCATGGAAACACAAAAAGTACGCACCTGTTTTACCATTACCTTCACGGATGATCAGTATAATCACTCAAAGTCCTATGTCGAGGATATGAGGCGACATCCGCAACGTGTATTCTGGCAAGGAAAAGAAGGCAAATCCGACGAAGAACTGGTTGTCGAACAAATTGCACACCGGATCCTTTCAGGCTTCTATAATAACGATCCCTTCCGGGCCGGCAAGCAGATTGTGCGTATGGAAAGCATGACTACTTCTTAGGGATTGGGCTTTTGGCTGTTAAGCTTTTGGCCTTTAGCTCTTTGGCACTCATTTAATTTTCTGGGCTGGATTCCCAAAAATGGTCTCGCCAGCTTTGACGGGGCCTATGACTACTGAACCGGCTCCTATTCTGGCTCCCTTGCCAATGGTAATGCCAGAGACAATGGTTGATCCTGATCCGATAAAGACTTCATTTTCTATGGTGACGTTTGCATTGATGATGGTGCCGGCCCCCACCTGAACAAAATCTCCCAATGTGGATTCAGCTCCCACATGGCTTTTGGCATGCAGCAGGCAATGACTTCCAATGACCGAACCCGGGCCTGAAGTGAAACCGATATCAAAGAAATTCCCGTGACCGATGGTTCCCTTGGGTGATAGGAGCGCGTGCTTGTGGGTTGCATTCACAGGCTGTACATGCCGGATTTCCTGGATCATTTTTACAATACTCATCCTGAGCTTGTTATCATCCACAGCCACAAACGCTTCACACTTCTTCCCAATCAACTTTAGAAAGCCATCATCATCGGTGGCCCCGAGCACGACGGCTTCGTCCATCTCGGTGGAGTGCAATTTCTTATCGTCATCCAGAAAGCCATAAACCACAATGTCATTGCTTTCGAATATTTCTTTTGCGATGCGCCCGAGGTAGTTGGCACCAAAAATTATTACAGGATTTTCCATGGCATACTTGCTGGCCATAAAGGTAAGTCGAATCCGTTACGGGCCAAAGCTACCTTCTCCGTTGAGTCCATCCTGAACTGAAAGGGCCGCCAAAAAGAGTAAGGAAAATGAGAAATGGTGTAAACCCGATTTTATACCGGGAGAGTGTGCCCAGGTTGGGTGTTGACAATGCCAGGAAAATCGCCAGCACGATGCAGTAGCCAATGGTAGCCATGATCTCCAATCGGTTGGGTGAAGTCAGTACATTTCGCAGCCCCGGAAGAGCGGTAAGGACCAAGACCAACACGACCAAATTCTCTACCCCCGCCAACGCGGATAGAACATTGTGCGACTCCCACACAAATGGACGAAAGAATCCAGCCGCAAGGGCTTGAGGAGAATTGGTGAGGAGGCTGTACAGCGTTGGTTTAAAATCAGTATAGCGAACAACATCCTCCACATCACTCAACGCCATAAACTCCTGGTTGTTCTCACAGATAACTTCCAGAAAGCGACTCGGATAGAAGTTAGGATGAATGTTGGTGACAAAGAGTAACAAAACAGACAATACGCCAAGACCGACAAGAATGTCAAATCGGGCGATTTGCGGATTGTAGCGCCTTACCACCGACACCACTCCCAAGGCAAGGGCAATGGGTAGAAAAATTCCCATCCAGTAATATTTAAGATTCCAACCCATCCAAATTGAAAGGAGGACCACCATCCACTCCCACACCTTGGTCTTTCCACCATGCATGACGGTAAACAGAACTCCCGTCATTAAAAGTAAAGAAGCAAGACCGAGGCTCTCCTTGATGAGCCCTGAAGACCAAAAGACAACGGTTGGAAAAAATAAGAATGCAACGGCCGCCGCCAAGCGGGATGAAGGAAAGAATTCAATAGTCTTGAGGAACAAGTACCAGGCTGCCAGGAATGAAATAACGGAAAGCATGGTTGCCATGATCCAATAATTGCCTGAAGAGAGTAAGGCCAGGACCCCGGATATCTTTGAAAAAAAGAAGGAGCGCGGCATATCGTTGATCAGCTCTGGGATATAAAGTGAGTCGGGGCTTTCATTCCAGAAGAAATTCATTGCACCTGACGGCTCCCGCAAAATCTTCTCCGCGATCAACTTACCATCATGCCAGTAGGAAAGCGTATCTCCTTGACCCTGATAATAGAAGAAATATATCCAACCCAACACCATGCCCGCGATCACTTTGATTGTCAGGGCCGCACAAAAAACGAAGCGGTTATCAAGTGACTGTCTTTTGTATAACCACCAGGCCAGACCACCCAGGATCAGCACATCCATCAATATCGTAGCATAGGCGATCATTTAGTAGGGTGCATGAGGGAAGCTCCGATGGCGCAATTGAGACAGCCATTCTGTTGACAAAAGTTATTAAATAATTCAAGCATGGCCTGTGAGTCGAAGGCAGTGCGGGCCGTCATGCCCAGATTACTCCATGTGCGTGTGATTTTGTTTTCCTCGGCCGGCAATTCCTGAAGGACCTCCACAGCGCGGTCTACGAAGCGCTGCTGATCCGTCTGTTTACCATAAGCCACCCACACCGGCACAACGGTGTTTATTAATATGTTTTCCTGGCTTGCTGCCCCCAGATCATGCACTGCCCCCCTGGATTTTTTAGTAAAATGATAATGTTCCATCCAATAAGAACCAATGGGTGCGGTAAAAAGCCTGATGAGATTTTTTAGCCCATCGGATTCCAACACCGTTGAAAAAAGGTTCTGCCGCTGATGAAGCACCGCTGAAAATTGAGCCAACCGGAGGGAAGGAAAATTGGCAGGCCTTAATCTCAGAAACCGCCACTGGGCCTTTGACATCCGGTTTTGCTGCAAGGAATACTTCTGGGCCAGCAGCCGATGCTCGCGCTGGAGCATTCGTTGGTAATCATCAGCTTTTGAAGTCTCCAGAAAGCCGGCCTGGCCAAACAGCAATGCTTCGACATGCTCCAGTTTATTTGCCTGCTTCATAAGTATTCTGAGTGGAAGTAATTTGGCCAATTGATAGAAGGGCTCCGCATTTACTTTAAATCCAAAGTTACGCGCCAGCAACTGGTAAAACGTCTCTTCCCAACTATTGCCATTTTGCTCATACAAAGCAATGACATCATTGGCCTTTCGTTCTAAACGCTGGAAGAGCGCTCGCTCCATCATCGAAATCTTAGTCAGTTCATCTATGTTAGGTAAAGAACGCTGGCAAGGAATGGAAAAAGAACTGCCGATGAGCTGACGGTATGTTTTGATGAGGGCCTCATCCACACGACCCCGAAGTTCCAGCGTAGGCAACAAGGTCTTGTCGTTTCGCAGAATGGCCTTGTCGTGCTGCCACACCAGGTGGAGAATTACATTATCGTATGCCCTGTCATGATCATGATGATGTTCCAGCCACGTGGAGGAATGCGTATGTATTTCAACACTCCCTACCCAACCCATGTCTCCAATCTTCACGCGGGCATTGGCAAAATCAGGACCTGCATGGGTATTCAAGGTTCCCGGACTAAGAATTTCAATCTTCTCTCCATCGGTGGTGCGCAGGTCAGCTTTGTTGAAGTACTGCATCTGCCAGAGGTAGTGAAGAAACGACTCGTTCACGGGACCGAATATTAAATAGTGAATATCAGGCAATGGGCATTAGGCATTGGGACATTGGGGATCATGAACTTAGCTTCGCACCCAATATCCCTTCCATTTCAAGTTTCACTTTTCTGGCTTCCATTCCGGCAGCAAGCGCAAAGCCTTTGTCTGAAGAAGCATAAATAATCGCCCGGGAGGAGTTCACCAGCAATCCGCACTGCTTATTCAATCCAACAGCCGATACCCGCGACAGGTCTCCTCCCTGGGTTCCAATACCTGGTACCAGAAAGAAATGGTCGGGTGCCAGTTTTCTGATTTCCGCAATCTTATCAAGCCGGGTGGCGCCAACTACATACATCAAGTTATCCGGAGTACCCCAGTCCTGCGATTTCAAAATCACTTCTTCATATAGCTTTCTTCCTGTCTGCTTTGACTCCTGAAGCTGGAAGTCGGCACTTCCAGGATTTGAAGTATGGGCCAGCAAAATCACCCATTTGTTTTTGAATCCCAGAAACGGCTTCACCGAATCTTCTCCCATGTAGGGCGCTACGGTGAGCGCATCAAAATTCATGTTTTCAAAAAATGCTTTGGCATAGAGTGAAGAAGTATTGCCAATGTCACCCCGTTTGGCATCAGCGATGGTAAATATTTCCTTCGGGATGTATTCTATTGTTTTCTGCAAGCTCTCCCACCCCTTCGCCCCGAGTGCTTCATAAAAGGCAAGGTTCGGCTTGTAGGCAACACAGTATTCGTGTGTGGCATCGATGATTTGTTTGTTGAATTCAAAAACAGGATCAGGTTCAGTCAAAAGATGCTTCGGGATCTTGGCCAAATCCGTATCAAGTCCCACACAGAGGTAGGAGCCCTTCTTCCTGATCTGCTCAAATAACTGGGCGCGGTTCATAGCCTAAAGTTAATTAAATGACCCTGAGTTGCCTGCGGTAGCCTGTCCGATTTTCATGATTACTTTTAAAAATAAAAAAGCCATGCATCGGGCACGGCTTGTGGAAATTTTCCATGGTCAGGCGATTACCGCAAGTCAATTACCTCCACCCCCGGATATTTCTTTACATCAAAAAAGAAAAAGGAGTCTTCAACCTTTACCGCCGCATTGAACTTGGTGATCAAATACTTATAGCGGTTCCCGGCCTTGTCGTACATGACCCAGCTTTGGATGCTTTTGTCTTTCTTCACGATATTCATTTTGACCTTATAATATTGTGCGTCTTTCTTTTCCGGAACAAGGTCAACCACTTCACATACAACACCCCCTTCGGTTTTGTCTTCGATGTAGAGATACTTATAGCCCTTCTTATAGATCTCATAGAACTTCGAAGGATTCAGATCATCTGAATTGGGATCGAAGTTGTCGATGTTCACTTCCTTCGCCTCGGGTAAGTAAGTCCAGAGTGTTGTGCCATTGTTTACCACTTCCTGTTCCGGAAGGCTCAGCTTGTACTTCTCTCCCTTCACGGTCATTTTCCCTTTGAATTCCTCGTTGATCTTCTCCACGTCGTTGGAAAGGGTGTAGGAGAATGAAGCTTCAAATGCTGGGATTACCTTGTATTTTCTGGCCATCGCTTCCAGGATTTCAAGCGCCTTCGGATCATATTGGGCGAAAAGTCCATGGGCGAAAACAGTGAAGAAGGTAACTAAAAACAACTTTTTCATGAATACTGGAGGATTAGGGGGTGTTTTGGGTGGCAAATTTAATTATTGGCCGTGCTTTTCGTTCAGACTGCTCAATAATTGTTCCAAACTCATTTCATCCTTGACCAAAACCTCCCTGGCTTTTGAGCCTTCAAAAGGGCCAACAATCCCCGCTGCCTCGAGTTGATCAATGAGTCGCCCCGCACGGTTGTACCCGAGTTTCAATTTGCGTTGTATCAATGAAGTGCTGCCTTGCTGGTGCATGACAATCAAGCGAGCGGCCTCTTCAAAAAGCACATCGCGATCAGAAAGGTCGACATCACTGGCGCCGGCTTCATCCTCTCCTTCGAATTCAGGTAACATATACGCCGAAGCATATCCCCGCTGTGCACCGATGAATTCACATACCTTTTCTATCTCCGGAGTATCCACAAACGGACTTTGCAACCGGATCACATCAGATCCGGAAGAGAAAAGCATATCCCCCATTCCCACCAATTGATCGGCTCCACCTGTATCGAGGATGGTGCGCGAGTCTACTTTGGAAGTCACGCGGAACGAAAGGCGGGCCGGAAAATTTGCTTTGATCACACCGGTAATAACATTCACGGAAGGTCGCTGTGTGGCCACCACCAGGTGTATTCCGATGGCGCGCGCCAACTGTGCCAGCCTCGCAATGGGAGTTTCAACTTCTTTGCCAGCGGTCATCATCAGGTCGGCCAACTCATCGATGACCAATACGATATACGGCAAGAATCGATGTCCTTCCTTTGGATTCAGCTTGCGGCCAATAAACTTGGCATTGTATTCCTTAATATTCCTTGCGCCCGCATCCTTCATGATCTCGTAGCGGTTCTCCATTTCTATGCACAGGGAGTTTAAGGTATGAACTACCTTTTTTGTGTCGGTAATAATCGCTTCCTCACTGTTGGGCAACTTGGCGAGATAGTGGCGCTCAATTTTGCTGAATAACGACATCTCCACTTTCTTCGGATCCACCAGCACAAACTTCAATTGGCTTGGGTGCATTTTGTACAGCAGCGACGTAAGAATCACATTCAATCCCACCGACTTTCCTTGTCCGGTAGCACCGGCTACGAGCAAGTGGGGCATCTTGGCCAGGTCGATGACCAGCAATTCGTTGGAAATCGTTTTGCCTATTGCAAT
>JAYVEZ010000107.1:0-9217 GCA_043773645.1 Cytophagales bacterium | reverse complement strand
TACACATTGAAGAATTTAAGGCCAGCCCAGAATAGGGGCTTCTCTTTTTGTTTAAGTGCCCACACGTCAAAATCCTGCTTCGACTGGCCGTAAGGATTTAACGGTTTGAGTTTGGGGATGAAGCTTTCATCATCATCGTACCCTATTTCACCCAAGCCGTAGGTGGCAGCCGAGGAGGCGTATACGAGGGGAATCTGATGACTCACACACCGGGACCAGATGTTCTTGGTGTATTGGGTGTTAAAGATGCGGAGACGTTCGGTGTCAAACTCGGAGGTGTCGGTGATGGCGCCGATGTGGAATATAAATTCTACCAACTCAAACTGTTTGTCAAGCCAGGGGATGAAGTCCGTAATGTCCACTTTCTCTTGCAGACGGAGTCCTTCCAGGTTCTTATTTTTAATGGGATCGTCAAACTGATCAACAGCGACAATGGCATTAAAATTTTCTTCGTTGAGTCTCTTGACTAAATAGCTGCCGATGAATCCGGCGGCGCCTGTTACGACGATCATCTTCATTACACTTTGCTGCAAGTTAATGTATATTTGCATCGCTTGTCATGGCCTTGGCGAAGGCAGGTTTTTTTATGATTTACGTAAGCAGAAAAGAGCATTTCAACGCAGCGCACAAGGTCTCAAATCCAGCCTGGAGCAAAGAGAAAAACCTGGAAGTATTTGGCCCCTGCGCCAATGAGAATTGGCACGGTCACAATTATGATTTGATTGTCACCGTGAAGGGGATGCCCAATCCGGATACAGGGTTTGTAGTGGACCTCAAAAAACTGAGTGACCTCATCCGCAATGAGGTAGTCGAAAAACTGGATCACAAAAACCTTAACCTCGATGTCGATTTCATGAAAGGCAAAATGGCCAGTACAGAAAACCTGGTATTCGAGATCTGGAAAATCCTCGCCCCCCGAATATCTGCACTCGAGCCCAAGGCCTCCCTCCATTCCATCCGTCTGTTTGAGACCATCAACAATTATATTGAATACTTCGGCGAATGATCGTTTCACGCCAATTCGTAATTCCTAATTTTTAATTCGTCATTGTCACTCATGCGTTACTACATCATAGCCGGCGAGCGTTCAGGCGACAACCATGGGAGCAACCTGATCAAGGCCTTGAAGGCACTGGATTCTTCTGCTGCCTTTCGCGGCTTCGGAGGGGACGAGATGAAGGCGGCCGGCGCGGACATCGTCGTTCATTTTGACGAGATGGCATTCATGGGCTTTGTCACGTTGCTGGCTAACTATGGCACCATCCGCCGTATGTTGAGATTCTGTAAGGAGGATATTGTGGCATTCAAACCCGATGTTATCATACTGATTGACTACGGCGGCTTCAACCGACGAATAGCTGCCTTTACCAAGCCCCGTGGACTAAAGACATTTTATTACATCCCGCCCAAGATCTGGGCCTGGTATCAAAGTCGTGCAAAAGAGATCAAGGCGAATGTGGACAGGCTCTTTGTAATCCTGCCTTTTGAAAAGGAGTTTTATAAGAAGTACGATTGGGAGGTGGACTATGTCGGCAACCCTGTCCTGGATGCCGTGAAGGCTTTTGTGCCCAACCCGGATTTTCTTTCAAATAATGGTTTGGACACAACCCGACCCATTGTGGCATTGCTGCCCGGAAGTCGAAAGATGGAATTGAAGAAAATTGTTCCAACGATGGGCGAAGTCATTAAGCGCCATCCTTCTTTTCAGTTTGCCGTCGCAGCGATCGACGGACTGGATACGTCGCTGTATGCACCCTTGCAACAATCTCCCAATGTAAAACTCATTCATGATGATACCTACAACCTTCTTCACGTTGCTACAGCAGCCATCGTGACTTCAGGTACCGCCACCCTGGAGACTGGATTGTTGCGGGTCCCCCAGGTTTGCGTGTATAAAGCGGGCTGGCTGGAGTTTCGGATTGCCAAAGCTCTGGTAAAGGTGTCGTTCATATCATTAATCAATCTGATTGCAGGCAAGGAAGTAATTCGTGAGATGATTCAGACAGAGGCTACGGTAACAGGAATTTCTGAAGAACTGAATAAACTCATTACGGCCACCGACTACAGAAAAAAAATTCTTGAGGAATACGAAATTATTTATCGTATTCTGGATACCGGCTCTGCTTCAGAAAATACGGCGAGGTTGATGATTGGGTATCTGAAAAAGGACTAGAAAATTGTTAAACCACATAGGAACATAGAACACATAGAAGGACATTCAAGCTATGTGCCCTATGTGCCTATGTTGTTAATCTCAAGTTGTCAGCACCTAATGCCCAATGCCTAAGCCACCTTCAGCTTGCTGTATCTCGACTTGCTGAATTTATCTTCCGCGTAAGCACGCGTGATCACCAGACGATCGCTGGTCTTATCTGAGGGAAGTTCAAACATGGCATCATTGATGACGGCTTCGCAAATGGAGCGCAGTCCGCGGGCACCCAGTTTGAATCCCATGGCCTTTTCAACAATGAAGTCAAGTGCACCATCTTTGAATTCGAGCTCAATGCCTTCCATCTCAAACAGTTTTTTGTACTGTTTCACGAGGGCATTTTTTGGCTCAACGAGAATTTTCTTGAGGGCTACTGTATCCAGTGGATTCAGATAGGAAACGACGGGCAAACGACCGATCAATTCGGGAATCAAGCCGAAGCTCTTCAAATCCTGAGCAGATACAAACTGCAATAGATTATCATTGTCAATGTCTGTAGGATGTAGGCCATCCGCAGTAGAGAATCCCAACGGACGCGTATTCAATCTTCTGGAAATAAGTCTTGACAATCCTTCAAACGCGCCACCGCATATAAAAAGAATATTCTCGGTGTTGACGGTGATCATCTTCTGATCCGGATGCTTGCGTCCACCTTGCGGGGGAACGTTCACAGCCGTTCCTTCCAACAATTTGAGCAATGCCTGCTGCACACCCTCACCGCTTACATCGCGGGTGATGGAGGGGTTATCCGATTTCCGTGCAATTTTGTCAATCTCGTCGATGTAGACGATTCCGCGTTCAGCGGCTTCAGTATTATAATCTGCTGACTGTAGTAATCTTGTCAATATGCTCTCCACATCCTCCCCGACATAACCTGCTTCCGTGAGTACCGTGGCATCGGCAATACAAAAAGGTACCTGAAGAATCTTGGCAAGCGTCCGGGCGAGATAAGTTTTACCAGTTCCCGTTTCGCCGGCCATGATGATGTTTGACTTTTCAATCTGCACATCACTCACTTCCGATTTGCGCTGCATCAGCCTTTTGTAGTGGTTGTAAACCGCCACCGACAATACGCGCTTGGCCTGATCCTGACCGATGACATATTCGTCCAGGAACTTCTTTATCTCCTTCGGCTTGATAAGTTTGAAATTGGGCAGGTTCCCAATCTCAACCTTGTTTTTCTTTTCCTCCTGCAGGATTTGGGTAGCCTGGGTTACGCACTTGTCGCAAATGTGGGCATGGATACCTGAAATCATCAGGTCCACGTCCTTCTTGTTCCTTCCGCAAAATGAGCAGGTAACTTCAGCCATAATCTAGTTGTGAATCAGGAAATCAGCCAGGGAATTAGCAAAAGTACCAAATTAATTGTGCAATTGGTCAATTTGAAGATTTGAAAATGAACCACGGAAGATGGGCATTGTGCCCATTACGGAGAAATATCAACACCACTAAGTATTATGAGCCGCTAACCGTGCATTTTCAAATCTTCAAATTGAATCATTTTCAAATTATTTTTTCCTTTCAAGCACCTCATCAATCAACCCATACTCCTTCGCCTCCGCCGCCCTCATCCAGAAATCCCGGTCGGAGTCTTTTTCAATCTTTTCATAGGTCTGGCCGCAATGTTTAGCAAGGATATTGTAGAGATCTTTCTTCACTTCCAGCGTTTGGCGCAAGGCGATCTCCATGTCAGAGCTTTGTCCTTGCATTCCTGAGGAAGGCTGATGGATCATGATTCGGGCGTGTGGAAGTCCTGAGCGTTTCTTATCTGCACCTGCTGCCAGCAAAACGGCACCCATCGAGGCGGCAAGGCCTGTACAAATGGTCGCCACATCGGGGTTTACATATTGCATGGTATCATAAATTCCAAGTCCCGCGTAGACAGATCCACCCGGGCTGTTGATGTACATGATGATGTCTTTCTTGGGATCGGAAGACTCCAGAAAAAGAAGCTGCGCCGTGATCAGGTTTGCTACCTGGTCGTCAATGCCCATGCCAAGGAAAATAATCCGGTCGGAGATCAGTCGGGTAAAAACATCGATGGCGCGAAAATTTCCAGGGCGCTCTTCGATGACGTATTGCGTCATGTTCTCGATTTTGCCGGCGTAACTGTCGATGGTGAGTCCACTCATGCCCAGGTGCTGTGTGGCGTACTTTCTGAATTCGTTGTTCTTATCCATAATATTTATAGTCAGTTGATTATTACAATGTTAAAGAGATGGACGTATTTTTTGAGCTTTTATTCTAAACTGGGTTCGCGGTGCAGTGAAAAATTCCAAATCAATGTTAGGAAGAAAAACCCAGAAAAAAAGCCCTTTCCCAAGGGCTGATTCTTAAACGGTTTCAATAGGATGAAGGTTCATCGCCTGCCTGATTTCCTTTTCAGTGGTTGTGCGCTGCTGCGAGCGTCTTAAACTCCTCCAGGCTTACCTTCTTGTCCTGAACGGTAATATTTTCCTTGATCACTTTCATGATTTTTTCCATCCGAATCTGGTTGTAAAGCCTCATAAAGTTTTCGCCCTTGCCATCCTGGCCGGATAGGTAATTGTCGGCGATGGAATCAAACTTGTCGCCCAACTGTTCTGCAATGGCTGGTCCGCCGAATTGCTGTGCGATGAGTTGCTTGGCGCGCGATTTAACTTCCCCACTTTCTACGGTGATCTTGTGCTCTTCCGCGACCTTGTTCTTGATCAGGTCCCATTTCAATCCGTTCTTATAGTCTTCAAATTCTTTTCCGATTATTTCATCCGTGATCTTTCCCTCACCGGAGGCTTTCAGCCATGACTTTAGAAAACTGTCTGGCATATTGACCTTGGTGTGATCTGACAGGTGATGCTGGATTTCGTGTTCCAGCAAATGGTTCGTTTCGCGCTGATAGTTTTCTGAAATGGTCTCCTTGATTTTGTTCAAGAGCTCTTCTTCACTTTTCACAACATCTTTTCCAAACACCTTGTCGAACAGTTCCTGGTTCATCTCCGCCGGTTCGACATGGCTGATGTTGGTAATCTTCACCGTGTACGTTCCGGTGGCATCCTTTGCTTCTTCCTCTGTGATGTTGATGGCTTGTGATATTGTGAGCGCGTCCTTTGAAAGTTTCTGGATGTCAAAAGTGACGGTATCATCCTTTTTCAAACCAATAAATTTCTTTTGTTCGCCCTTGCTGATTTTCGCGATGGGCAAGTAGCATGACTTGGGAGTTCCTGCCGGATCGGTTAGCTCACCGGTGAGTTCTCCGAAGAGGTTATCTTGTTCACCGCTTACTTCCGGATAGGTGATATTTCCAAAACGCCGCTTAACATCCTCGATTGTTTCGTCCATCACCTTTTGATCCACCTCAATGGTGTAGGACTTAACTTTCATTTTAGAAGAAATGTCTACGGCGAAGTCCTCAACAAGGCCCACCTGAAATTCAAATTCAAAATCTTTTTGAGTTTCCCAATCGATCAACCGGGCCTTTTCCTGGTTGGGAAGCGGATCGCCGAGGATGTTGAGTTTCTTTTCTTTGATGTATTCTGAAACGGAATGCGACAAAAGATGATTGACTTCTTCGACGAGGATGGATTTGCCATACATTTTCCTCACCACTCCCGAAGGCACCTTGCCCTGCCGGAAGCCTTTAATATTCATCTTCTTGGAATACTCCTTTACTTTCTCTTCCACTTTCGGCAAATAGTCGCTTTCACTGAGGGAAATTTTGATGAGTCCGTCAGTGGGGGAGGGTTGGTCTAATGTAATGTTCAATTGAATAGTATTTAATTGTTACCGGTTACAGGATACTGGTTTCAGGTGGTGCTACTGGCAACCTGTAACTTGCAACCAGTAACATTTCTTGTGCGGATGAAGGGACTCGTCCCGATAGCTATCGGGACCCCACGCCAGCCTGGACGAATTCATTCGGGCAGGCCTTAAGGTACCAGATTCTAGATCTGCCCCCCATCCAGATAACTATCGGGATCGGGGTGTCAATTACGCCACATCCGCATTTAACTTTGACGGCGAACTGCAATCCAAGACATAGATCCCTTCATTCAACATTCTTGTGCGGATGAAGGGACTCGAACCCCCACGCCTTTCGGCACCAGATCCTAAGTCTGGCGCGGCTGCCAATTACGCCACATCCGCATTCAACTACGACCGGCAAACGTTTAACTTTGGTCTGGCCAGAGCCTTGAGCCGTACCCCATGGCTTGAGGTAGGCAAGAGGCGAAGGCAGACTTCGCTTTGCAATTCGTACAATCCCTCTCTTAAAAACAATGTTTTTACGAAAAGGGAGTGCAAATTTAGAGATTATTCGTTACCATAGAAGTCTAATAAACAAATCTACTTGGTTACTGCTGCTGTTATTGATTCTGCTGAAGAGAAAAGGGAGATCATAAGTCGCTACCGCCGGCTCCTGCGCAAGGCAAAACCCATTTTAAAAGCGGATGACGCCAAGCGGATCAAGCGTGCTTTTACCCTGGCTTTGGAGGCCCACAAGGACATGCGTCGAAAATCAGGGGAACTATTCATTTTCCATCCCCTGACGGTCGCAGAAATTTGTGTAGAAGAGATTGGATTGGGTACCACATCCATCATTGCAGCCCTGATCCACGATGTGGTCGAAGACACCGACATTGAATTGGCCGACATCGAGCGGATGTTTGGGAAGAAAATCGCCAAAATCGTAGACGGACTAACCAAGATCCGGGGCGTATTCGAATACGGAACATCAGCACAAGCTGAAAATTTCCGCAAGATGCTCTTCACCTTGTCGGAAGACGTGCGGGTGATTCTGATCAAGCTCGCCGACCGTCTCCACAACATGCGGACGTTGGAGAGCATGCCCCGCAACAAGCAGTTAAAAGTGGCGTCAGAGACAATCTACTTGTATGCTCCCCTTGCCCATCGCCTGGGCCTGAATGCTATCAAGACTGAGCTCGAGGATCTGTATCTCCGGTTTACAGACAATGAAGTCTATCGCGACATCGCCAACAAGATCGATGAGACACGGACTTCGCGGAACAAGTTCATCAAGGCATTTGTGGCGCCATTGAATGAAGAAATGGACAAGCTCAAAGTGGAATGCGAAATCAAGAGCCGTCCCAAGTCCATCTTCTCGATTTATAATAAGATGAGAAAACAGAACATCCCTTTCGAAGAGGTGTATGACCTGTTTGCCATCCGCATCATCATTGATACACCATTGGAACACGAAAAATCCTATTGCTGGCAGGTGTATTCCATTGTCACTGATTACTACACTCCGAATCCTGACAGGCTCCGGGATTGGATCAGCACCCCGAAGGCAAATGGCTATGAATCGCTCCACACGACCGTGATGGCAAAAAATGGTCAGTGGGTGGAAGTACAGATTCGCACCAAACGCATGGACGAGATCGCCGAGAAAGGTTATGCGGCGCATTGGAAATACAAAGACAACGCAGGCACCCATGAGTCAAACCTGGAAAAGTGGCTGGTGCGTGTCCGCGAATTGCTGGAGCACCAGGACCTGACGGCGTTGGAATTTGTAGATGACTTCCGCGGCAATCTCTTCAACGAGGAAGTATTTGTATTCACTCCCAAAGGAGAATTGAAAACTTTGCCTGTGGGTGCCACGGCCCTTGATTTTGCCTTTGAGATTCACACGGACGTCGGCGCAAAGTGCATAGGAGCCAAGGTGAACCAGAAACTGGTGCCCATTAACCATGCCCTCAAGAACGGTGATCAAATAGAGATTCTTACCTCATCGAAACAAAAACCAAATGAAGATTGGCTGCGCATCGTTGTCACGCAGAAAGCCAAATCCAAAATAAAGGACCTGGTCCGCGAAGACAAGAGGCATGTGGCCGACGATGGAAAAGAAACATTGCAGCGAAAACTTAAACAACTCAAACTGGATGCCAACAGCCAACTCTATGAACAGCTGAGGGCATTTTTTAAGGTTAATTCGCAATTTGAATTGCACTTCGACGTCGGCACTGGCAAAATTGGCTTGAATGAGTTAAAGAAATTCAAGGAATACAAGCCTGAATCCCAAACAAGAAAGAGCCCGGAGACTGGAGAAGCAAAAGTTTCGCCCCAGGAAGCCCGCACCGCAAAGAGTCAGTATGATGATATCCTATTGATTGGAGAGGACATGGATGTAGTTGAATACAAACTCGCAAAATGTTGTACACCGATTCCCGGCGATGAGGTTTTCGGTTTCGTGACGGTAAGTGAAGGCATCAAGATTCACCGTACCAACTGCTCCAACGCACCCGAATTGTTGTCCAACCATAACAACCGCGTCATCAAAGCAAAGTGGACGTCTCAACATGAGGTGGCTTTCCTTACAGGACTTAAAGTAGTGGGTACAGACAGGGTGGGTTTGATCAATGATGTTTCAAAGATTATTTCTGAAGAATTGAAAGTCAATATGAGTTCGATCTCCTTCCGTTCCGATCAGGGGATATTCGAAGGGGAAATCATGCTCTATGTCAATGACACCCGCCACCTGGATCTGTTGATCAGCAAGCTGGAGAAAGTAGAAGGTGTTATTAAAGTGGCCAGGTTTGATTCTGCTACCATCAACCGTCAGGCAAGTTGAGTTTGTACTTTAACGACCTGGTGGGCCAGATTTCATTTTACATTGAGTTTTTTTTGGATTGAAGAAGAGAACCGAGGCAAAAAACCGGGTAGGACGGCTTGAATATTCTTTGATGGATTGTTTCGGCAACACCTATATTTACTGTTGATTATGTCGTTAAACGCCAAGCTCTTCGAGGAAGTAAAGAAAATATTCTCTGCGTATTTAGAGAATAAGGAGCTACGGAAGACACCCGAACGCTATGCGATCATTGAGGAAATCTATACACTGAGCGGCCATTTTGATGTTGAGTCGCTCTATGTGAACATGAAAAACAAGAACTACCGTGTGAGCAGGGCTACGGTGTATAATACCCTTGACTTGCTGGTTCAGTGCGATCTCGTCACGAAGCATCAGTTTGGCCAAAATCAGGCTCAATATGAGAAGTCGTATGGGTCTCGCCA
>JAYVEZ010000106.1:0-2051 GCA_043773645.1 Cytophagales bacterium | reverse complement strand
CCCTCAACACGTGCTACCCTTACTTCCGATATGGGTCCATTGAATGGAATATCTGAAACTGCCAATGCCGCCGAAGCAGCAAAGGCTGCCAGAGCATCCGGCAAGGCATTTTCATCGCCGGACATTAATTGGATATTGACCTGCGTTTCGGCATGGTAATCGTCGGGAAAAAGAGGACGAATGGCGCGGTCGACCAGCCTGCTGATCAGGATCTCGTAATCAGAGAGCCTTCCTTCGCGTCTCAAAAAGCCTCCGGGGATTTTGCCCATAGAAGCAAATTTCTCCTGGTAGTCAACAGAGAGCGGAAGAAAATCCGCGCCTTCCTTGCCTTCCTGGTTAGCAACGACCGTTGCGAGGAGCATTGTGTTGCCCATCCGCACAACAACGGCACCGTCTGCCTGCCTGGCTAATTTTCCTGTTTCAACAATAATTTCACGGCCGTCTGGCAGTTTACAGATCTTGGATATTACTTGAGGGGTATTCATAAATGGATTTTTTGAGGGAAAGAGGGACTTCCTGCTTTCCAGGGTAATTGAACAAAAAGCGAACAGGGAACCTTTTGCCGGTTCCCTATCCGCTTCATTTTTATTTCTTATTTTCTGAGTTCCAATTCGGTGATAATCGACCGATATCGGCTGATATTGATCTTTTGGAGGTAGTTCAGAAGCTTTTTGCGTTGACCCACCAATTTCAACAAACCTTGCTGGGTAGAAAAGTCTTTTTTCTTACCTTTTAAATGCGCGGTTAAATGATTGATCCGGTGCGTAAACAACGCGATTTGAGACTCTGGAGAACCTGTGTCAGTTTTCATTTTGGCAAACCCATGTTTGCTGAATAACTCTTGCTTTTTTTCTGAATTCAAATACATCGCTAAAAAATTTTGCTTTTCTGTTAATTTAATCCGCAAAGCTATGGAATTCACCTGAATTAGCAAACTCAGGCAGACGCTGATTTGACCATCTTTCTATTAGAAAGCCAGGTTTTTACCTTATCCAAAGCGACATTGTAGAAATCCGCGTCAAATAGCCGGGCATCGGCGCGGGCTTGCCGCAAGAAGATCATGCCGACAATAAATAAGATCACATTGGCGCTCCAAATGCCAACCGGGACCGAAACCGTTCCCTGCTTCGCCCATTTTTCCCCAACCATGCTGAGCAAATAAAAGACGATGAAGAAGAAGATAGAAACCAAAACCGGGACACCCAGCCCTCCTTTCTTGATAATGGACCCCAATGGCGCTCCGATCAAAAACATCACAATACACGCCATCGAGTTTGCAAGGATCTTGTGCCATTGGATTTGAAATTCTTTGAACCGGAAATCGTGATCGTCCATGATCGTGGTGGAGTTCAGAAGTTGGCTCTTCATCATTCTTGCCGAGTTGAGCCCGACCATGACCTCACTGTTTTTTGCTGGCAGGTTGAATATACTGTCTGATAGTGTTTTCGTCCTTGCATCGAGTACCGGATGGATGTTGAAATTGAAAGCGGCGGGACCACCTGGGAGATTAACAGGCTTTCCTCCCACTGCCGTTATTGCCGCCTGCCCCGCTTTCCCATGGGCTTTTGCAAGTGAGTCGTTTTTTTTCTGGAACGCCAGCAAGTCGGACGGCAACTTTACAGTATCCCGTCTAAAATGATAGGTGAAAAAGGCATCCTTTGTTTTATAGATATAAATTTTCTGGGTATTGATCTCGCCCTGCACCGAATCCATGTCCAGATCCAGCTCGGCCATATTCCGCATGATGCGATTCCCTTGAAACCATTTTTTGTCGGTCCGGGCCAAACCAAAAGAAGACAGGTCAAACACCACCTGCATTTTGGAGAACTTTGTCTTGGTTAAATTCTCGCTTACGCTTTGTCTGCTGGAAATGCCATCCTCGGCACTTGAACCTTCGGTGTATCGATATCCTTTGAACAACTCCAATTTTAAATACTGGTCATTCAAAATGGTATACATTTTCCCTGAATCGGCGACGATGACCACCTTATTGCCTGCCTTACCGCGATGATCGTATATGATCACCCCTCTTAATGTTTTACCATCGGGCA
>JAYVEZ010000105.1:0-5005 GCA_043773645.1 Cytophagales bacterium | reverse complement strand
TGATAGAATTCATCAAAACTCCCTGGTTTAGGAAATCCAAAAAGCCTGATACCTATTCGCTTTGCAGCGGTGAGCGTTGGTGTGAAGACACTTTCCAGGGGCTTGTTGAGTTCAGCAAATAGTTCCGAATAGGACTTATTGAGCGTAAGCCCCTCTACAAGGTTGAAATGATTCAGGTCATTCCCAATCTCGCGGATAAATAGGCGGGCAGGGGATTGAGTCAATTTTAATTGGATGGAATTGCCACCTTCATAGAATAGCCGGGAATCACCGCTGGTACTAACATAATACGGGTGAACGCCAACCGAGTCAATAAAATGAACCGAAAGGTTCCCAACAATGGCAGGCTCTTCTGCCTCGACAGACAGGGTCCAGGGTCCTCTGGGAACATTCATGAAACTGGAAATTTCAAGCGAGGATCCTTCATTTCGTAAGTAGGCCTCGCTTAGAATGAACGACTTATCATTGTTGTTGGAATTGGTGAGTGTAAACTTTTCCCCATTCTTCAATTCTGCCATGGCAAGGAGCTCTCCGCTGAGGGATGAGAGAAAAACCCATCCTTTATCCACAAACCCATTGGGTAAAGTAAGGTGATCGCCTGGAACCTGGAACCTAAGGAGTGCGTTCGATACCACTATATTGACTTTTGCTGTCTTGGTTGTGCCTTGCTTGTCCGTTGTGACAGCCATAAGTTCGTAGGGTCCATCGCTCATGGGTTGAGTATTCCATGTGGTCGTAAATGGAGCCTTTGTTGCTGTCGAAACGAGTTTAGCATTAGCAAGTATTTCCACTTTGCTGAGGGATTCCGGGTGAGCAATACCCAGTTCAATGTCTACTGAATTCCATAGGACAGCGCCATCTTTGAGCGTCTTGAAGGACAGTTCTGGCGAGACCGATTCCTGTTCCTTTTTACAAGAAAGACAGAGCCCTGCCAGGAGCAGTAAAACGAGAAATCGAATGGAAGAGGACTTCATGGAATATGAACCTCTAAAGATAATGATAAAGTCCGCCCGAAGGTTTTCCGTATTACGTGATTTTTGATGAATTCTCGCCAAAATGAGTTTATTTTATCATATTAACAGCATCTTTTGACTCGCAGCGAATTCATGTCCATCCAAAAACCCCAGCTTACATTCTCCCAGATCATCAACATGAATGTTGGTTTTTTTGGAATCCAGTACAGCTTTGGCTTGCAACAAACTGCGATCAACCCACTTTACACCTTCCTGCATGCCAGTCCGGAGGATTTACCCCTTCTGAATCTCGCAGGGCCCATGACAGGACTGCTTATCCAGCCCATCATAGGTGCGCTCAGCGACAAGACATGGCACCCAAAATGGGGCCGGAGAAAACCCTACTTTTTGATCGGTGCCGTCTTTTGTAGCCTTTGCCTGTTCTTGTTTCCTTTCAGCCGCACCTTGTGGATGGCCGTTGGCTTATTGTGGATTCTGGACGCCGCCAACAATACAGCCATGGAACCCTACCGGGCATTCATTGCAGATAAACTACCTGCCAACCAGCGAGCCATGGGCTTCCTGACGCAGAGCTTTTTCACGGGTCTGGGTATTACGCTGGCAAACCTATCTCTATATTTTTTTCAACAAATCATAACGGGCGAGACCACCGCGCAGGATGGCAGATCGGGTATTCCGTATTGGGTTTTCGGTTCGTTTTTCGTTGGAGCCATTTGCTCCATCTCATCCGTGATATGGTCTACATCGACCACGCCTGAAATTCCACCCACCGAAGAAGAACTGAAGGCATTGCGTTCTCACCCGAAGGGTCTTACTGCGCCGTTTACAGAGATCTTCTCAGCCATAGGTGCCATGCCGAGGACATTGTGGCAACTCGCATTGGTGTACTTGTTTCAATGGTACGCCATGTTTTGTTACTGGCAGTTTATTTCCCACAGCATTGCAAAATCTGTATGGAAGACAACATCACAACTGGATCCTAAACTATATGAACAAGCCGTTGGATGGACAGGGCTTGTCAACGGATTCTACAACATTGTCACCTTCTTGTCAGCATTTGGTCTTGTCTGGCTTTCGAAGAAAATCAGTGCAAAGTATGTCCACGTGGTGTGCTTGGCCTTTGCAGCCATTTCATTGTTTATCATTCCCCAGATAGAAAATAAGTATTTTTTGTTTGCGCCCATGATTGGATTTGGTGTAGCATGGGCAAGCATGATGGGTGTTCCGTATATCATGGTGGTCGGAAGTATTCCCAAAGAGCGTTACGGGGTATACATGGGTATTATCAACATGATGATCGTGGTACCAATGATACTTCAAACACTTTCCTTTGGATTTATATTTGAAAATTTTCTTGGAAAAGATCCTCTGAATGCAATGACTTTTGCAGGCGCATTGCTGCTCATAGCTTCTTTTGCCACCCTGCTGATAAAGGTATCGGCATCGACCGATGATGAGGTTATCTTACCAGGCAGTGGACATTAATTCATAACTCCTATGAGCACATACCTTGCGGAATTTGTCGGTACCATGCTTCTGATCATCCTCGGGGATGGTGTGGTGGCTGGCGTTGTATTGAAAGGATCTAAATCTGAAAAGGCAGGATGGCTGGCGATTGTGATCGGATGGGGCTTGGCAGTAACATTGGCGATTTATGCTGTAGGAAGTATCAGCGGGGCACATTTGAACCCTGCCATAACCATTGCCTTTGCAATGAAGGGTGATTTCCCCTGGAGCGATGTTCCAGGTTATGTGATTGCGCAATTGGCAGGTGCATTCACCGGCGGGGTTATCGTTTGGCTGCATTATCTGCCCCACTGGAAACGAACCGATGATCCTTCCTTAAAGCTTGCTGTTTTTTGCACAGCCCCTGCTGTCCGGAATACCATTGCGAATCTGATCAGCGAAGTCATTGCAACGGCAGTGCTTGTTCTGGCACTTTTATTTATGGGTGAGACTGATTTTACACAGGGCTTAAATCCGCTGGTAGTAGGTCTGCTGATTATTTCTATCGGATTGAGTCTGGGTGGAACCACCGGCTTCGCCATCAATCCCGCACGCGATCTTGGCCCTCGCCTTGCTCATGCACTTTTGCCTGTTTCCGGTAAAGGAACATCGGACTGGAGCTATGCATGGATTCCCATCGTTGGACCTGTGCTGGGTGGCCTGCTCGGGGTGTATGTCTATCAACTACTCTATTAATACCCATGGCTGCTAAATATATCATTGCACTCGACCAGGGTACGACAAGTTCAAGGGCTGTACTGTTCAATGAACAAGGCCAGATTAATGGCATAGCGCAGCAGGAATTCCGACAAATATTTCCCCAGCCAGGCTGGGTAGAGCATGACCCCATTGAAATCTGGAAGTCGCAATCGGGGGTGCTCTTAAAGCTCCTTCAGGAAAACAATATTCAGGCAAGTTCAATTGCTGCGATTGGCATCACCAACCAGCGTGAGACTACTGTCATTTGGGACCGCAAGACAGGGGAGCCTGTATATCCAGCCATAGTCTGGCAGGACAAACGTACAGCGCACATTTGTGAAGAACTAAAAGCCAAAGGCCTCGAAGATTATGTCCGCCATAATACAGGGTTAGTAATTGACTCCTACTTTTCAGGAACAAAAATAAAATGGATACTGGATTCGGTTGATGGAGCAAGGGGTCGGGCGGAGAAAGGTGAATTGGCGTTTGGCACCATCGACAGCTGGTTGATATGGAAGTTGACAAACGGAAAAATACATGCCACTGATTATTCCAATGCATCGCGAACCATGCTTTACAATATTCGTGAGCTACGATGGGATGAAAGACTGTTAACTGAATTATCGATACCGCCATCCTTGCTTCCTGAAGTAAAGCCTTCAGCGTATTCGTTCGGTACATGGTCTTTTGAGGGACATGACATCCCGATTGCAGGCGTGGCCGGCGATCAGCAGGCAGCCTTGTTCGGTCAAGCGTGCTTTGAACCTGGGATGGCAAAGAATACTTATGGTACCGGATGTTTTATGCTCATGAATACAGGTAGCAAGATTCAGCTTTCTAAGAATGGCCTGATCACAACCATCGCATGGGGACTTGATGGCAAGGTTGAGTATGCGCTCGAGGGAAGTGTATTCATTGCCGGTGCGGCGGTCCAATGGCTTCGCGACAGCATGCACCTCATTGACCAATCCAAGGACTCTGAATATTTTGCTGCCAAAGCCTTGGGCTCAAACGATGTCTATGTGGTACCTGCCTTCGCCGGACTGGGTGCACCGTATTGGGACATGTATGCGCGTGGAGCGATCTTTGGGTTGACCCGTGACACCGGCAAAGACCACATCATCAAAGCAACTTTAGAATCATTGGCCTTTCAGACAAAAGACATCCTCAACGCCATGCAGGAAGATGCCGGTTTGACCCTGGCGAGCCTTAAAGTAGACGGTGGTGCTTGCGCCAACAATATGCTGATGCAATTCCAGGCCGACATTCTGAATACAAAAGTTGAAAGGCCTGAAGTAATTGAGTCGACGGCCTTGGGTGCGGCTTATCTGGCAGGGATTCAGATCGGCCTGTGGAAGAAAAGTGATATTCTCAAGAATCGTAAGATCCAGAAGTTGTTCACACCACAGATGGAAGAAAAGACCCGCACCAAATTGTATAGAGGCTGGCAAAAAGCTGTGCAAAGAACCATGAAGTGGATTGACTAAAGTGGTCGATGATTAACAACGGCGCTCAGAGACGCAAAGGGATAAGTAATAAAGAATTAGATTTTGTATTTCTTAGCGCCTTGGCGTCTTTGCGGTTAAATTTTCAATTCCTCCAGATTTTAATCTCAACCTTTTGAACTTCTCCGCACTGTCCCGAAACGACTTCAAAGAAACACTCAAGTCAGAATCATTTGACTTGTTGATCATTGGAGGAGGAATTACCGGTGCCGGGATTGCCCTCGATGCTGCAGCACGTGGACTCAAGACAGCCTTGGTAGAAAAAAATGATTTTGCTTTTGGCACCAGCAGCCGTTCTACCAAGTTGATTCATGGAGGCTT
>JAYVEZ010000104.1:0-4780 GCA_043773645.1 Cytophagales bacterium | reverse complement strand
GATGGTACCGGCAGTGCCCGCGCAGATTTTGCACTCTTCAAGTCCCCTTCACCCGCACAATTCACCTTCATCCATGCTTCTGACACACACATCAGCGACAAAAGCCTTGACCGCATGGCCAAATTCCAGGCAGTCATTGATTCCGTAAGGCCTGATTTTGTTTTGGTTACCGGGGACCTTATCAAAGACGCACTCCGCGTTCCCGAAAAGGAAGCCACTACCTTGTATGAATTGTACAAAAGCGAAATGCTGAAGGTGCCTCAGACAGTTTGGAATGTACCTGGCAACCACGAAATATTCGGCATCGAGAGGGAATTATCGAAAGTCAGTCCACAGCATCCGTTGTATGGAAGGAAAATGTACCGCTCTTACTTTGGACCAGATTACTATTCTTTTAATTACGGAGGCATTCATTTTGTCGCACTGAATTCTCTCGACTTCGATGACATGTGGTATTACGGCTCCATCGATTCCGTGCAGCGTGAATGGCTCAAGAAAGACCTTGCCGCACAGCCTGCCACCATGCCCGTGGTTACATTCCAACATGTTCCATTTCTTTCTGGCGGCCTCAGCGTTGCGGGATATACCGAATCAGGATTGGGAAGAACCCTCGAACTTGAGAAGGGAAAGTTGCAATTCCGGCATGTTGTGTCCAATGCTCACGAAATCATTACCATATTACAGTCGCATCCCTTCCCACTTGCTCTCGCCGGACATCACCATGCACGGCAATGGTTCTTCCTGGAAACGGAAGGCCAGCAAACGCGGTTTGAACAGACGGCTGCAGTTGTGGGGCCCAATATTGATGGTTCATTCAAGATGCCTTCGGGGGTGGTGGTGTATACTGTTAAAGAGGGACAGATTGATGAGGGGATCTTTATAGTGATTCGTTGATGGTTGCTCGGTGCTTCAATGGATAAGCAAGCATTGTGTTTCATCGATTGCATATTCAGAAATTTTTTAACACAGAGGGCACCGAGTAGAATACAGCACAGAGAAATACGGTATTTTTCTGTGATCCTCTGTGCAGTTTTGCTCCGTGCCCTCTGTGTTAAAAATGCATTCGAAAAATCAACACAAACATCCCTAGTTCATCTTCATACTCTTCCACTCCGCATTCTGTTTCAACAAGTTGTAAGCTTTTTCCACTTCTGCCAATTGCTTTTGGGTGACATCATAGACTTCTTTCTGCTGATCGGTAGGCGGACTGTCGGCACTGGAAACGATACCCTCCTTGCTCATGGCGAGGAAACGCTCCAACACCTGGGGAGGATTTCTAAAAATATCCATGCGCGCGCCAGTCTGGTGTACATCGTGAAGTTTCCCCTCCAATTGATAAATTTTTTCTTCCAATGTCATCGCAGTCTTACCCGACTTCTTATCGGTCGACATTTTGAGCAATTTTGCACGGGTGGTTTCCATCTCATCAATAAGTTTTAAGGTGGCATTGATGGAGTTGAACAACACGATTCCCTGAGCAAACTGTTTCTGGATGTCTTCGTCAGCGGCCTTGGTATTGGGGTCTTTCAATATTTGAACCGTTTGTCTCAGTTCTTTTCCATGGGCCTTTAGCACAATGGTATATTCACTGGGAGGAACCATTGGCGCCGTAAGACCAGGGCCAATGTCAAGATCATAAATGAACATATTGCGGGCGCCGGTGGTATCCAGCTTTACCCAATCATCGCCCCTCGGCTTTGTGCGAAGCTTCGGAAGTTCATAATCCTGTAAGCGCAAATCCCAATAAAGCCGGCCAATGCCAGGTTTGTTAGTTCCCTTGATGGTCTGCACAGTTTCACCTTTGCCATTGAGTACAAGGACCTGAACGCTGTCGGCAGATTTGGTCTTCAGAAAGTAGTTGATGTCGGCGCCGTAGGGTGGATTGTAGCCATTCACAAAACTATCTTCGGTTTTGATGGCATCCTTTTTCTGGAATCGATACGCCGGTCGCATGGAAAAAAGGTGGGCATCAGATGCGCTGACCTGTGCTGAGAACTCCCGAATGGGCGTGATGTCATCCAATATGTAAATACCACGTCCGTAGGTGGCAATGACAAGGTCGCGGAAATTTTTCTGCACCGTGATTCCATAAATCGGAACGGGTGGCAGGTTGTTTTTCAGACGGATCCATTGTGCTCCATCATCCGGTGAAAAGTACAATCCGTTGTCGGTGCCCATCCAGAGTAATCCTTGCTTGCCCGGATCCTCTATAATCTGGTGGACAAAATTGGAATTGCTGGCAGGGAGGTTCACAGACAGTCGCTTCCATGATTTTCCAAAATCTATGGTCTTATATACATACGTTCCAAAATCACCATTGTGATGCGCGTCAACAGCAATCAGGCAGGCACCTGCCAGAAAAGGTGACGCATCGATGTGTCGAATGGTGCCCCATTGCGGCAGGCCGGGAATATTGGCGGAGACGTTTGTCCACGTTTTCCCACCGTCTTGAGTCACATTCAGGACGCCGTCATTGCTGCCGGTCCACAACACACCTTCTTTCAAAGGTGACTCTGCCATGGAGTAGAGTGTGCAGCCATCCCAGGTCATGAGGTTGTCGCTCGCCATTCCCCCAGAATTTTGCTGATGGGTTTTATCATTTGTTGTCAAGTCAGCACTGATCACTTTCCAGCTTTGACCCCGGTTCGAAGTCTCATGAACAAACTGACTTCCGACCCAAACCCTTCCGGGCGTATGTTTTGAAAGCACCATGGGGAAGTTCCAATGCCAACGATATTTTGCATTGGCCGGTGTATTGCCAATTTGTGTTTGAGGCCATACTCGAACGTCACGTGAATGAAGTGTGGTGAGGTCAAATACATCCAGGCCACCATCATAACAGCCAGACCACACAATGTTATTATCAAACGGGTCCGGCTGAGCAAAGCCGCTTTCGCACCCTCCTACACCCCGCCAGGTGCTGAGGGGAATAGACCAGCTTTCTAAATTTCGGCTGGGGCCGCGGTAAGACCACGCATCCTGACGGTTGGAGTATACAAAGTAGGGTACCTGATCATCGACCGCGATGTGATACATCTGCGCGATTGGAAGGTTGATGTTCTTCCAGCTTTTGCCTCCATTGAATGACAGATTCACACAACCGTCATGCGCACACATGATGCGATCAGGATTCTTAGGATCGAACCACATATCATGGTTGTCTCCGCCCGGCGCCCACTGGTTGAAATCCTTTGCAAATGTTTTTCCTCCATCGATCGATTTCTTGATGCCAACACAAATCGTGTACACTTCATTTTCATTTCGGGTTGATACTCGCAACCTCGTATAGTATCCGGCGCGCTGACCCATGGAGTGGTCTTGTTGCATTAACTTCCAGCTGTCACCCCCATTTTCAGAACGGTATAGCCTTGGTTCCTTGTCTTCGATCAGCGCGTAAACAACATTGGGGTTGGTAAACGCTACATCCACCGAAGTCTTTCCAACCGGATGGTTTGGACCGCTCTCCAATCCGTTGCGCATGGGTTCCCATGTTTTACCGCCATCTTTGCTTTTGTAAATACCGCTGGCTGCACCGCCGCTCTTGAGATTCCATGTCTTGATTTCCACTTCCCACATGGCCGCGTAAAGTATATCCGGATTCTTTGAATCCATCGCCAGGTCAGAGCAACCCGTATTTTCATTCAGAAAAAAAACTCGCTCCCATGTCTTCCCACCATCAATCGTCTTATAAACTCCGCGTTCTTGCTGGGGACCCGAGGCATGCCCCAGAGAAGCCACGTAAACAATGTTGGTGTCAGAAGGATGAACAATCACGCGACTGATGCGGTATGTTTTTTCAAGTCCCAGGTTCTTCCAGGTTTTTCCTGCATCAGAAGATTTGTAAACTCCGTTTCCAATGGCATGTGCAGGACGTATCAGAAATGTTTCACCGGTACCGACCCAGACTTGTTTTGGATTCGAAGGGGCAATCGCCATGGCACCGATGGATGAATCGTCCGTTTTGTCAAAAATGGATTTCCAATGGAAGCCCATGTCTTCCGTCTTCCAGACACCACCTGAAGCCGCACCGATGTAGGAGACGTTTGGGTTTCCCGGCTCGCCCACCACGGCGATGGCGCGGTTGCCATCGGGGCCAATGAATCTGAAGTTGAGTTGGGAGAATTGTTTGGAGTCGTAAGATTGCGCATATAGCGAAGCAATCGTTCCAAAGACAAAAAAGATCAGGGGCAGTTTTTTCATAAGTTCAAATTTATGAAAAAGTCACTGCCCCTGAACTTTACTGACAGAACGCTGTCAGCGATTTGACGAAAGGCCTATTAAGCTACTTGCGCGGCATCTACCGCCACTTCAGCCTTGGCCTTCTTCGGCTTGCTTCTCTTAAAATCCTTCTTTAGAAGATGTGCGAATTCCGCCGCCATCTTTTTTGTGCTGCGGCTGATGATCTTCTTTACTTTCCTGTTTGGCTTAGGCAACTCGAGGTGGCCAAGCGACTGCTGAAGTGAATCCTTCAAAAGGCTGCGGAGGGCCTTCTTCGATACTTTGTTATTTTCCATTGGAATAGCTGATTTCTACCAAATCTACCATGTATGAATTTAATATTAACGGCAAATGAAGCCATTGAACCCACATTTTCTCCACAAAGAGAAAGGCCTGTTAATCAGCACCTTCAGCAAACTTTTGTGGACAACTTCCAATATTGAATCACCCTAATCTGGAGGCCTACTCGTACCGCAACGAACTGACCGGATTGGATGACGCGGCTTTTACGGATTGGTATGAAACAGTAATCCAGGCAATGAAAATCGCCGTCAACGCACTC
>JAYVEZ010000103.1:0-2561 GCA_043773645.1 Cytophagales bacterium | reverse complement strand
AGAGGGAGGAAAAGGGGTAATCAGTGATCAGTGATCGGTAATCGGTAATCGGTAGAGTATAGTAAATTCACCGCGCTCAACCGATTACTGATTACCGATTACCGTTTCCTCTTCGGTTACAATTTCAAGTCCCGCATTCACCATGGCTCCAAAGCCACCGTACACATTGATAAGATTGTTGAACCCGCTTCGTTGCATCAATGAGATGGCGGTCATCGAACGGTATCCACCCCCGCAATGCACCACGTATGATTTCCCTTTGTCAAGGCTGCCCAGATTGCCTGGCATGCTGGCCAAGGGAACAAATATGGCATTCTTCAAGTGACTCACGCTCCATTCGCCTGGCTTGCGTACGTCAAGCACATCTGCGCCCTTCACCATGAATGGTTTCAACTGGTCTGCTGCGATGGACCTTATTGTGGACAATGAACCCTTCCAGGATGTGATGCCGCCTTCAAGGTAACCGGCAATGTTTTCATACCCTACGCGTGCCAGTCGCAGCACCGACTCTTCTTCTTTTCCAGGATCAGTGATCAGGATCAGGGGTAGTTGTATATCGATCAGGGTTCCGACCCACACGGCAAACTGGCCGTTGAGGCCAATGTTGATGGATCCTTTAATGAATCCTTTTTCAAAATCATCAGCCTTGCGGGTATCTATAATGAGCGCACCCCTTGTCACTTCCGCCTTCACCTGATCGACCGAAAGTGGTTTCTTATTTTCTTTCAGCACCACATCAATCGGATCATATCCCGTTTTGTTGATTCGGGCATCTTCAAAAAAGTATTGTGGCGGCGGTAAGATGCCATCCGTCACCTGGTGTATAAATTCTTCGCGGGACTGTTCCTTCATCGCATAGTTGAATCGCTTTTGCTCTCCAATGGTCGAGAAAGTTTCCTTGCCAATATTCTTTCCGCAGGCTGAGCCAGGGCCATGGGCAGGATACACAATGGTACTGTCTGGTAAGGTTTTGATCTTTTTATTCAGCGAGTCATACAACATGCCCGCCAGTTCCTCCCGGCTCATTACACCGTCCAACAAGTCTGGTCGGCCTACATCCCCTACAAATAGGGTGTCACCTGTAAATACCGCATGCTCTTTCCTGTTTTCATCCAAGAGTAAATAACAGGAAGATTCAGGCGTGTGTCCTGGCGTGTGCAAGACCCTGAAAGTTACATTTCCAAGTTTAAACTCCTGACCATCTTTGGCTTGGACCACTTCATAGTCCGTATCCGCCATCGGTCCGTAAACAATGGGTGCATTGGTTTTGCGGGCAAGGTCGATGTGGCCGGAAACAAAATCAGCATGAAAGTGCGTTTCAAACACATATTTGATGGCTGCGCCCCGCTTTTTCGCAAGCTCGATATAAGGTTCAGTCTCGCGGAGCGGATCAATAATGGCGGCCTCGCCGTTGGATTCAATGTAATAGGCCGCTTCTGCCAGACAGTTGGTATATAATTGCTCGATGTACATTGTCGAATTTTGGTCTATAACCATACCAAGTTCTGAAAAATTCCCCACTTACGCATTCAGGGGATATTTGGCGATTTGGCGATATTGTGATTTGGGCGATTCCAGTCACTACATCACCAAATCACTACATCACCAAATAACCCATCCTATCCCACAACCCATCTATACAATATTCCCGCCATGAGGCCGCAGTAGTTCCCGATCACATTGCTGAGGACGCCGAGCAAAACCCCCATCGACGCCAGGTGGGGATTGAACGCACCCGCAACCATGGAAGCCGTCGCAGGCCCTCCGATGTTGGCCTGACTACCCACGGCCACAAAAAAGAACGAACCTTTCAACAGCCGCGCCGCGGTCATCAGAAAGATAAAATGTATGAGAATCCATATGACACAGATGATGACGAACTCCCATTGACCGCCCAGCCGGAATATATTCATCTTTAATCCGATGGCGCTGAACAGAAAATAGAAAAAGAAGTTTCCGATTTTGGTAGCCCCCACTTCTTCCAGGTCACGTGCCTTCGTGAACGACAAAGCAATACCCAGCGACGTGGCGAAGAAAACCTGCCAGAATGAATTCTTGGAAAGAAATGACCACATGGATGTCTCCGGAATATGTTGAGATTGAAAATACCCTGAAAGGACTTGTGTGGCTGCATAGACGATGGCGAAACCGGTGAGTGCCAGCACCACCAGTTGGAGAACACGCAATATGAAGTCCTGTCTGTCTACCGGCTGTTTTGCTTGCTGGTGCTTTTCAAATCCTGCCTGCTGGATGGTGGCCATTTCGGATGGATCCGCCTTTAATAGCCTGTTGAGCCAGGTTGACATGCGCACACCAAACAAAAGAAGGGCCAGCCAGAGGTTTTGCACGACGGTATCCACTGCCAGCATGATAAAATACAGTTCATTGCTCGCCCCAAAAATTTCTTTCATAGAAGTCTGCCCGGGTGTTCCGTTGATCCAGCTTCCCGAGATGCACACCAATCCTTTCCACACACTCTCATCTCCTTTGTCCATCAACAGTTCAGGTGAACTCTGACCGACGAGCCAAAGTGCCATCGGCCCCCCAACAATGATACCCAC
>JAYVEZ010000102.1:0-16873 GCA_043773645.1 Cytophagales bacterium | reverse complement strand
CCCAGAGTTTTCGGACTGCCAAGAATCATAAGCCTCCCAATCACGAGGATTCGCTGGTCATGGCCATCGCGCTGCACAACATGGGGTCCGTCTTCACACAGTTGGGGCAATTCGACATCGCTCTGAGCCACCTGAAAGCCTCTGAAACGATCAGCAAGAAAATTCATGACGCCCAGGGGCCAGCTTACACATTCGATGAATTGGGGGAGCTGTTTCAGAAGAAAAAGGATTTCAATCAATCTGAAACCTACCTCGTCTCCGCACTCCATGAAGCCCGTAAACAAAAGATCAGATTCCTGGTACCCATGACACAACTCCACCTGGCCAGTCTCTACCTGGACAAGAAGGAATATGACAAATCCTTACTGTATTACGATTCAGTTATAGAGCAACAAACGGGGATCAACAACAGATTCGGATTAGCCGAATGCGCCCTGGGAAAAGGAATGCTCATGTCACACTCGGGTAATTTTGAGGAGGCTGAGAAACTTTACAATGCTTGCCTCACGTCAGCCAAGGAACTGAATGCGCGCAAACTTGCCCTGTCGTGCTATAAAGAACTCGCTGCGCTGTACGAATCGACAAAGAACTATCAAAAAGCTTTGTACTATTTAAAAGAACACAACACCCTTCGAGACAGCATTTTCAGTGAAGGTGAAATGGAAAAATTATTTCAGAATCAAGTCCGCTTTGAAACGGAAAATAAGGACGTGGAAATTGCAGCGCTCAGCCAGGCCAGGTTGGAACAAGGCTTTGAAATGAAGCGGCAGGAATTGGTGCGCAATATTCTCGTCATCGTGGTGGCGTTGACGGCCATTCTGTTGTTCACCGTTTACCGAAGCTCAAGCAGGCGAAAGAAGATCAATAAACTGTTGCTTCAGCATCAGGAAGAAATTAAAAAAAGAAGCCTTGAACTTGAACAACTCAATCAAGTGAAAGATAAGTTCTTTTCCATTATTTCCCACGACTTGCGTTCGCCCATGAATGCGCTGTCTGGCACCTTGGATTTACTGGAACAAAAAAACATCACACCCGAAGAATTCGCAGAATTATCGAAAAACCTGCGCATCCAATTCGACCATACCCGTACCCTGATAAATAATTTGCTCAACTGGACCTTGGTTCAAATGGATAAACTCAATATCCAGCCGGAAAAAGTTGTTTTGCACGGAAAGGTTGACGAAAGCTTTGCCGCACTGGGCAACCTGTACCCAAAAAATATTTCCATGGAAAATAAAGTGGGTGAAAAAATCATGGCCTCCGCCGATCCAAACATTATCAATTTAGTATTGCGCAATCTTATTTTGAATGCTATCAAGTTTACCGAAAATGGCGGCCGCATCTGGGTGGATGCCATTGAGAAGAATAACGAAGTGGTTGTTTCCGTCTCCGACAATGGCATCGGCATCAAGCCAGAAGTGAAGGAGATGCTTTTTAAAAAAACCTCGGGTTACAGTACACGCGGCACGGCCAATGAAAAAGGAACCGGTCTTGGCCTGATCCTGTGCAAAGAATTTGTTGAAAAGAATGGAGGAAGAATCTGGCTGGAAAGCGAGTTAGGTACTGGAACTACTTTTTATTTCACCCTTCGCGACGGCAAATAAGGATTCAGTCAACCCCTGAAGGGCTTTACTTGGGAGCCAGCCTCAATACGATCCCATCAATATCTTTCGTGATTCTGATCTGACATCCCAGGCGGCTGTTGTCCCTTACGTGAAAGGCTTCCGCCAGCATCGCAAGCTCAGCATCACTTTGTTCAGGCAACAGTATTTCTGATTCCAAATAACATTGACAAGAGGCGCACAATGCCATCCCGCCACAAATACCCTCCACTGGCAGCTCGTATGACTTACAAACTTCCATGATATTCATATTCATGTCGGTGGGTGCCTCCAACCGATGGGTCTCCCCTTCACGGTCAATTATATTAACATGAATATTGTGCTCCATAATGGTACGCTAATTGAGTAAAAACGAAGGCTTGATAAGGGTCAGAATCCGTTAACGCCGTTAACCGTCGTGTACTTTAATACATTTTTCTTATTGGGATATATCTTAGCAAAGGCCGATTGTACTGCCAGCGTACCTTCGTGAAATCCGCAGAGAATCAGTTTCAATTTTCCCGGATACGTATTGATGTCTCCCACAGCATAGATGCCTTTCCGGTTGGTCGAGTAATCAAAGGTATTTACTTTCACGGCACTCTTTTCTATTTCCAAACCCCAGTCTGCAATCGGACCCAAACTTGGCGTCAATCCAAACAATGGGATGAAGTGATCCGTTTCCTTTAACCTTTCGCCCAGTGTTGTGTGCTTGATGATCACGCCCGCGACATGACCGTTGGCATCCGCAGTGATGCCTGTAACTTCTGCATCGGTAATCAATTGTATCCTCCCCTCGCCAGCAAGGTCCATTACCTTTTGAACGGAGTCCAAATGCCCCCTGAAAGAAGTCCTCCGGTGTACCAGCGCAACTTCGGAGGCAATCTTTTTCTCAGTCAGGTAAATGGTCCAATCCAATGCAGAATCTCCACCTCCCGAGATAACAACCCTTTTTCCGCGATAAAATTCAGGATCTTTGATAATGTATTCAACGCCTTTATCCTCAAATTTCTCAAGATGTTCAATCGGCGGTTTCCTTGGTTCAAACACGCCCAGTCCTCCGGCAATAATCACCACAGGAGCCTGATGTTTGGTACCCTTGTTGGTGGTGACTATGAATTGATTGTCTTCCGTTTCCTGCAATTGCACGACTGTTTCACCCAAGGTAAAATTGGGTTTAAACACGGCAGTTTGTTCCATTAATTTTCCTACCAATTCTCCCGCATTGACGATGGGATAACCGGGAATGTCATAAATGGGTTTTTTAGGGTATATCTCAATTAGCTGCCCACCAGGCTCCGGCAACGAATCGATCAAATGGCACCTCAACTTCAATAACCCCGCCTCAAAAACCGTAAATAGGCCTACAGGCCCCGCTCCTATGATGATTATGTCTGTTTGAACCATGCTTCTAAAATAACCGCGAAAATAAATATTTCCGTCCTGAAACCCCCGGGAATGTGAGATTCATAAAAAAATCAGGACTAAATCGCTTGTCCTTGACCTTTAACATACTACCCACCGGTTTGTTTCTTGCCTTTATTGATGGGTTCAATGAATAAAATTAACTTTGTTCTTTGATCAAATGAGCGATACAATCCTCCACGAGTGCGGCATAGCCCTGGTTCGGCTGCGCAAACCCCTCTCCTATTATATCGAAAAGTACGGGCCTACCTATGGGATGAACAAAATGTACATCCTGATGGAAAAACAACATAATCGGGGGCAGGACGGGGCAGGCATAGCAAATATTAAAATCGATCAGGAGCCTGGCCTGCGGTACATTAGTCGCTACCGCTCGATGAAAAGCCAGCCCGTGGCGAGCCTGTTCAAGAAAATCGGAAATAAATACAAAAAGGCGCAAAAGGTTGGGAAGGAGAAATTCAGAGACGAAAAATGGCTAAAACGCCACCTTGCATTCTCGGGTGAACTGTGGCTGGGGCACCTCCGCTATGGCACACATGGTTTCAACAGCATTGAAAACGTGCACCCCTTTCTCCGCCAAAACAACTGGCGCAGTCGAAACCTTGTCATGGCTGGCAATTTTAACATGACCAATGTTGACGAGCTCTTTGACATATTGGTGAATCTGGGCCAGCACCCAAAAGAGAAAGTGGATACCGTGACGGTGATGGAGAAAATCGGTCATTTTCTTGATGAAGAGGTGCAAATCCAGTTTGAAAAATATAAGGACCAGTTCACCAACAAGGAGGTTTCAGACATCATTGAAAATGAGATAGACCTTGCGCACATGCTGAAGAGGGCTTGCAAGGATTTTGATGGAGGTTATACCATGGCCGGGATGATAGGATCCGGTTCAGCTTTCGTGGTGCGCGATCCAAACGGCATACGACCTGCCTATTTCTATGCAGATGAGGAGGTGGTTGTGGTAGCCTCGGAAAAGCCCGCGATCAAAACAGCCTTTAACATCGAGTACAGTCAGATTGAAGAAGTAAAACCAGGACATGCACTGATCATTACCAAGAGCGGCGAATATGCTCAGCATGTCATTGTCCCGGCCGGCGAAAAAAAATCTTGCAGCTTTGAACGAATCTATTTCTCAAGGGGCAATGATCCTGACATTTATCGCGAAAGAAAGATGTTGGGAAAGCTTGTGGTGCCGCAGGTACTCAAGGCAATCAACTTCGACTTGAAGAATACAATCTTTTCATACATACCCAATACCGCAGAAACGGCCTTCTATGGAATGATGGCGGAAGTGGAAAACTACCTCATTCGCAGGCAGACGGAAGTAATTATCGACGGCAAGCCTTCTGTAGATTCCCTGGAGGACATCCTCTCTTTCCGGCCGCGCATAGAAAAAATTGTAATCAAGGATGCCAAGCTCCGCACGTTCATCGCAGACGATGACCACCGCGATGAATTAGTTGCCCATGTGTACGATACGACGTATGAGGTTGTGAACCGCGACAAAGATACCCTGGTGGTGATCGACGATTCAATCGTACGGGGCACAACCCTCGAGAAAAGCATATTACGCCTGCTCGACCGTCTTGGTCCTAAGAAAATAGTTGTTATTTCCTCCGCACCCCAGATACGTTTTCCGGATTGCTATGGTATTGACATGAGCCGCATGGGAGATTTTGTGGCTTTCCGTGCGGTCATCGAATTGCTGAAAGAACAAGGCAAGGATTATTTGCTGGGCGAAGTGTATGAGCAGTGTCAACGGTCGGCCATGGAAGAAAACCCGATCAACCACGTGAAGAAACTTTACGAGCAATTTACCTACGAAGAAATTTCTGATAAGATCGCCGACATTGTGAAGCCTGCCGATATGAAGGCAGAACTGAAAGTTGTGTTCCAAACCGTAGAGGCTCTTCACAAGGCCATACCTCATCATTCAGGAGATTGGTACTTCACGGGCGATTATCCAACGCCCGGCGGCATGAAGGTGGCCAATAAATCCTATGTCAACTACATGGAGGGACGGCTTGTAAGGGCGTACTGATTTCAGTTTACCTCTTTATAACAAAGGCCCCGACGAACTCGAGGCTTTTGTTTTATTTTTTCTTAAATCAGTGCACCATAAGTTTTTGCCTCATAACCTGTTGCTCAATGACAATGGACACAATGTAAAGCCCTGGTGAAAGGGTTTGGGGAGAAACAATTCTAAGCTGGGTAGTATTCAGGCCCGTAGCCTGGATTTGGAAAATTTCTTTTCCACCAAGGTCCTGCACTTTGACATAAGCATCCTTACCCAGGTCCGTTGACGCAAAGCTGATCATGAATTCAGAGCCACTTGAAGGGTTAGGGTATATTGTCCATGTTGCGCTTTCCGGCACATTCACAGATACGATTTTTGAGTATGATATAGCCCCTGAAAAGTCAGTCTGCTTAAGTCGGTAATAAGAATTCCCATACAATGGGTTTTCATCCGATAACGCATAGTTTGTTTGAGAGACTTTCGTCCCGTTTCCTTTAACAACCGCAAGCTTTTCAAATTTCTCAACATCGGAGGCGCGTTCAATTGTAAAGAAATCATTATTGAGTTCAGAAGCAGTAGACCAGTCTAGCTGAACCCTTCTCTGCTGAAAAGTGGCATTAAAACTTAAGAGTTCAATTGGCAAGGGTGTAGCTGCCTTGTTGATGGTTGTAATCCTCCAATCGCCAACCAGGTTGGCAAGTGAAATTAAACCTCCGGTTCTGGCTGCCGTTGGATTTGGGGCTGTTCCTGTGGCCGCCAGATGGGTACCAAAATCAGTTACAGTAGTTGCCGCATTGCTGACCGCCAGCCGGATATCGGATAAGGTCCCAGCCAATAGACCTGTCATCGTAACGGCTATATCATACGTACCACCCGTGGCAGTAGTGGCCGTGACGAACTGGGCATCATTCTTTCGAACAATGTTTGTTCCTGCATCGCTATAGAAAGGACTTAAATCTGTAGATGTAGTAGCGTTTGTATGGGTAACGCTGAATGAACCTGTAGCTGTTGGGCTTGCGTTGCTGTTAATGGCCACCGGACGATAGGAAGAGGCTGTTGATGATCCCACAGGAAAAAGCCCGTATAAATTGGCAATTGTGCTGGACACGGCGGTGCCGCTCAGCCAGAACCGGTTTAGAGTTCCTCCATACATCCAGTTGGTTGTAGTACTAGCTGTGCGGGAGAGCGTAGATGGAGTACCGCTGGAACCAAGCGTAAATGTAAAACCAGCAAGATTAACAACACCTGAAGTCATTGTGAGGTTATTGAGTGTGGTCGTACTGCTTCCGATTGTAATTTGGGGTACGGTGCCAAAAGTATTGTTAAGAGTAAGGTTATAAAATGTGTTAGAGGCTGTTCCACCAATAGTCTGCGCAGCGGTACCATTGAGATTGATTGTGCTGTTGGTATTGACGAAGGTAGCACCGTTGTTAGACCAATTACCGGCCACATTGTGAGTAAAAGCGCCCGCAGTAAAGGAGGTGCCGGAAGACAACGTGACGCTGCCACCTATGGTAAGAGCTGCCGCCGCAGAAGCACTCGCGGTACCATTCATGACAAAATTATTGGTGATCGCTGTAACTCCTGTAACTGTAGACAAGTCTTTCGCCCCGCTCCCTGAAAGTGTAAGGGTGTAATAGGTGAAGTCACCAACAGCCTGGGCGCCGCCATTGTATTCCACTGTCCCGGTACTTCTTGTAAATGTTGCATTGCCGGAATTAAGAAATGCTCCACCGAGTTGCAACAGACCCGAACCAGTGAAAGTAATGGTTGCACTTCCAGTACTTCCCACCTGCGTGACATCGCCCGTGACGGTAGTAGTACCTGTTGAAATTGTCAAAATATGTCGTTGTCCACCACCTGTACCGCCGTTTGTGAACGCTATGCTTCCGGCTGTTAACGTTCCTGCTCCGACAGCCATTGTATTGGTGTTCGGGTTATTTGCCCTAGGAATTGTGACCGCTCCAGAAACAGCCAAGGTAATTCCTGAGTTGATGGTAACTAAATTTGTATTTCCAGCCGCCTCATAGGTCAAAGTACCACAAGCTGAATTAACATTAACCGTAATGGTAAATGCTCCTCCAATGTTTACATCGTCTCCGGTAACCGGAAAGGAACTCGCAGCGGCGCCTCCAAATCCAACAGTGGACCAAGTAGCATTTGCATTCCAATTTCCTGTGAGTCGGCTATAATATGCCGCATTGGTTACAGTTAATATACCGGTGGTCCCAGCTGTAAAGAATGTGTTATTTTTATTTGTTGCAGCAGAAGCGGTGCTGCCCCATGTGCCAGCGAGCTGCCCAGTGCCTCCCAGGGTGAGTGTGCGAGCCGTATGCGTTATTATTGCGCCCAAGTTGGCAACTACCCCAGTATTAATGGTAAGATTTGCATTTGTGAAGATTGCTATGCCAAAAGTCTTGGTGCCTGAGCCGGCGAGTAGAAGGTTATTAAATGTGGTTGAACTGGAGCCACCGATGGTTTGAGCAACCCCATTGAAATTGATGGTGCTGTTCGTATTAACGAATGTAGTACCATTGTTGGTCCAGCTGCCTGCCACATTATGCGTAAAGGCGCCAGCCGTAAAGGAGGTGCCTGCTGACAACGTGACGCCTCCACCAATGGTAAGGGCTGCCGCTGCGGTTGCGCTCGCGGTGCCGTTCATAACTAAGTTATTGTTGATCGCCGTCACTCCGGTAACTGTAGACAAGTCTTTCACTCCACTACCTGAAAGTGTCAGATTGTTGTAGGTGAAGTCTCCTACGGTTTGCGCACCACCATTGTACTCCACCGTGCCTGTACTTTGTGTAAACGTCGCATTCGTTGAATTTAAAAATGCTCCACCCAGTTTCAAAAGACCCGAACCAGTAAAAGTAATGGTTGCACTTCCAGTACTTCCAGCTTGTGTTACATCGCCAGTAATGGTAGCTGTACCAGTTGAAATTGTCAATAAGTGTCTTTGGCCGCCACCGCCACCGCCGTTGCTGAACACCATACTGCCGGCATTCAGAATGCCTGCCCCGACAGCAAGTGTGTTTGTGTTTGGATTGGTTGGTCGAGCAATCGTAACCAAACCTGAAACATTCAGTGTGATGCCTGAATTGATAGTTACCTGATTAGTATTCGCGGCTCCCGACTCGTAAGTCAAGGTAGAGGATGCTGAATTTACGTTGACCGTAATGGTAACCCCCCCTCCTATGTTTACATCATCCCCTGCAGCCGGAAAAGAACTTGCCACGGCCCCTCCAAATCCAACATTGGACCATGAAGTATTGGAATTCCAATTGCCAGTCAATCTGCTGTAAAAGCCTGCATTGGTTACATTCAAAATCCCTGTGGTTCCAGCAGTGAAGAATGTATTATTCTTATTCGTCGCCGCAGAAGCTGTGCTACCCCAACTGCCAGGAACTTGCCCACTGCCACCCATCGTTAATATCCGGGAACTGTGTGTTGTGATCGAGCCCAAATTGGCCACGATCCCGGTAGCAATTGAGAGTTCATCACCGCAAATTGTGGCAATGCCGAATGTCTTGGTGCCAGAGCCAGTCAGGAAAAGGCTATTGAAGGAAGTTGAACTGGAACCTCCAATGGTCTGCGCAGCACCATTGAGATTGATGATGCTGTTTGCATTATTAAATGTACCTCCGTTGTTGGTCCAATTGCCCGCGATGGTATGGGTCAAGGTTCCTCCGGTAAAGGTTGATCCAGCGCTGAGGGTAAAATCCACCCCAACGGCAAGGCTTGCCGCTGGTGCCAAAGTGGTACCGGCACCAAGTGTAACATTCCCGGTCACGGTAAGCGCTACTGTTGGCGCTGCAGTAGCTGTGCCACTCATCACGAAATTGTTATTGATGGTCGTAACCCCACCTCCAGTAGACATGTTCTTTGCGCCGCTTCCTGCAAGCGTAAGGTTGTAATACGTGAAATCGCCAAGGGTCTGAGCAGCCCCATTGTATGTTACAGTTCCGGTGCTTGCAGTAAAGGTGCAAGTACTGGCATCCAGGAATGTACCTCCCAATTGCAACAATCCTGCACCGCTAAAAGTAATGGTAGCGCTACCAGTGCTGCCAACTTGAGTGACATTGCCGGTGATTGTGGCAGTACCCGTGGAGATGGTTAAGAAGTGCCTCTTGTTTCCTCCAGCGCCGCTCCCGCCATTCGTAAAAGCCATGCTACCGGCACTCAATGTACCAGCTCCAACATCAAGGGTATTGGTATTTCCACCGCCTGTACGGGGGATCGTTACCGCGCCGGAAATAGTAAGGGTAAATCCTGAGTTTATGGTTACCAGATTGGTATTGCCCGCCCCAGACTCATAGGTCAGGGTAGCACAAGCAGAGTTCACATTAACCGTAATGGTAAGGCCGCCGCCAATGTTTACATCATCACCTGCCACAGGGAAGGAGCCAGCGGCTGCCCCCCCAAATCCAACCGTTGACCATGTCGTATTGGCATTCCAATTGCCGGTTTGCCGGCTATAAAAGACTGTCGCAAATGCATTAGTTGTCGCAAAAGCAACTAAAATGCATGAAACAACAATTGCTTTTTTCCGGAAAGAAGAGCGAAAAAAACGTGTTAACGACATAAAAGGCTACTAATTCTTATGGTCAAAATAATTTCCAAGTTAATCAAAAGTTTTCTGCAAAGTCATGAAAGTATCAATGGATGGCCCTTTTGGCAAAGGTATCATTCCTAGTTTTAGACAAGAATCAAAAATCAACATGCAATTCATCACCTCATTCATCCTGTTTTTGAATAGATAGAAACCAATTAGATGTCCATTTAAGGCAAATAAAAGTCAAAAACCAACCCGTTCATGCACTTAAAATGTCCTTTTGGGCACTTATCAAAGCCAATTTTGGAACAAGGCCTGCACCCCAGTCGGGTATTCTCGAGGACCGTAAATTTGGTCCGGAAGGGGTACATCCCAAAGGCAGGAATGGTATTGCCCCAGATGCTCACCACTTCCTTTTTGAAAGCAGCCGCGATGTGCATCATGCCAGTGTCATGGGTAAAAACGTACCGGGACTTCTTTACCAGGCTGGAGGATTGATTGATGTTGAATTTCCCGCAGGCATTAAACACGATTGTCTTCTTGTTCAACGCGGCCAAAGTTTCCTCTGTGCCAGAATCACCCGGTGGACGCATAAAAAAATTGGCTACTGCTTCGCCTGCTTCAAAATCCTCTTTACCACCCAGCAAGAGCACTGGCCTATTGATCTTATCACACAATTCGATCATGCGTTTGAGTGGCAACTTTTTTGTGGCGTGCTGGGCACCCATGGCGTACACCACAAATCCGGATCGAAAACCTTCTGGCAGCCACTCCAGCGGTACTTCATCTTTATCAGGAATAAAATAGTCAAGTCCAAGCGCATCCAACTTTACCCCCAGCGGCCTGACAGTCTCCATGTATCGATCAACAATGTGCTCGGTTGGTAAATGATTGATTTTGAAGTTGACCATAAGCCATTTCTCTACGTTCAACTTCCTGTAACTAAAGGATTTGACTCCCAATGCCCATTTGATTCTGCGGGTTCTTAAGTTGTTATGGAGATCAATTACACAATCAAATTTTTCCTTTTTCAGTTCCTGGATGAGATCGGATATGCTCTCCTTCAGAAAGTGAACTTTGTCTATGTAAGGATTCAATGCAAACAACTCCTGGTACTGAAGTTTGGTGGCATAATGGATTTGCGCATGATCAAGTTGTGTCTTCAGCGTTCTGACCACGGGGGAGGTCAATACAATATCACCAATGGAAGAAAAGCGGAGGATGAGTAACTTCATCGTTAGACACGTAAGTTTCAAAGTTACCAATTTGATAAAGAATACCCTTAACCGCGGTAGGCTCGGGTTCCGGTATTTCACCGATCTATTTACTATTTTAGATGCATAAATTCTTCCCTATGAACTATTGGCTTTTGAAGACTGAGCCTGGGACATTTTCCTGGGGTGACCTTGTACGCGACAAGAAAGCAGTGTGGGATGGTGTGCGCAATTTTCAGGCTCGCAAATACCTCAAGGAAATGAAAAAGGGAGATTGTGCTTTCATTTACCACACCGGCGATGAAAAGGCGGTTATTGGAATTTCAACCGTTACACAAGAAGCATATCCAGAGCCAAAAGACCCTGCCTGGGTAGCAGTCAACCTGGCCCCGGAAAAGGCGCTGAGAAATCCCGTGACCCTCGCACGCGTCAAGCAGGACAAGACCTTACAAAAAATGGTGCTGGTCAAGGCTGCGCGACTGTCTGTGCAGCCCGTTTCTGAAACCGAATACAAACGAATCCTCGAGCTGAGCAGCAAACTTTGAACAGGCAGAAAATATTTTTCGGTTGGTCGGTGGCGTTGATCCTCGTGGCAGCGAATTGTGCCTGGTCTCAGCTTCAGCAACCCTTCCGCTTTGAGCACGAAATAAAAAATTCAGAAGAAGGATTCAATATCATCTCCCTGAAAAAGGAGGGGTTGGCGCTGCTTCGAGAAATGAACCAATATTCACACGGAAAGAAAAAATGGCAGCTTGAAATTCTGGATACAGCGCTTTCCCAGGTCTGGTCCCCGGTGCTGGAACTGGAAAATCGCCTGATGCTGGTGGGGTTTGAATATAGCCCACAACTCCTGTACCTGCTTTTCCGCGAAGGAGAAAACGAGGCGCATAATTTTCAATTATTGACCGTCCGGTTCACTGAAAAATCTTATCAAATCGATAAGATAAAATTCGAGTTGAATTTCAAGATGACTCATTTCACGGTAGCAGGAAGCAGTGCCGTGTTTGGAGGCTATATCAACAACGAGTCTGCTGTACTGTTGTATGACCAATCCAGCGAGCACCCGAAAGTGATCCCGGGACTCTTCATCAGCGATATTTCCCTGCTGGATGTACGCGCCAACCAAAATCAAAGCTTTAATGTCCTCCTCACCGAGGGCAGGGGGAAAGAGAAAAAAAGATTGATTGTGCGCACATTCGATTCGAATGGTAATCAGCTGATGGATGACGCCATCACAGTGGAATCGAGATTTACCATTCTAACCGGGCTCACCAATAGCCTGGAGCGCGATGAAATGATCATTGTTGGGACGTATGCCGAAGGAACAGGCAGGCAAGCGAGTGGTTTCTATTCCGTGGTGGTTGATCCGTTCAATGATCAGTCTGTCACCTATACTGACTTTACTACTTTGTCGCACTCCCTGGATTATCTTCCTCCACGGAAAGCAGAAAAAATCAGAACGAAGGCCCAACAGCAGCGGACGCTCGGTCGCATGCCTGATTACAAGGCATACGTTGTCCCATTCCGGATGGAAGAGCGGACGAACGGCTTCTACTTGCTGGCTGAGCAATATTACCCCTCCAGCAGTGTCAATACTTCCCCCTATCCCTACAGTTCTTTCAATCCATATGCTTATGGTTATTACCCTTACGGCCAGAGCCCCTATATGAACCGCTACTACAATTCACCCTATATGTACAATACACCAGTACGCAATTCTGATGTTCGAATGTTGCAGACGATGGTGCTAGAACTCGGGCCGCACGGAAAAGTTGTGAAAGATGCAAGCATCAAATTGGAAGATATCAAGCAACCCGGCCTGGAGCAAGTGGGGGACTTCATCGTCGCTCACGACAGCATTTTATTGGTCTATAAGAAGGAATCGGAAATAATCTATCAGGAAGAAATGGGAGACCTTGACGAGAAATCCATTCTAAAAAAAACGAAATTAAGATTGCTCCATGAGGTCGATGTGCTAAGAAATGAAAACGAAAATGAGGGTGGGGTACGGTTTTGGTACGATCATCATTTTTATGCGTGGGGATATCAGACAATCAAGGATGCCACCCGGGCAGAGAATCAAACACGCCATGTCTTCTATGTCAATCGGATTACGATGGAGTAAGCGGATCATGTTCACGACTTGCTTGTCGTGGGTTGCAACCTTGCTGCCTGCTCAGGTCATTCAGTCAGCCCGATTCGAAGTGGCACTCAACGACCTGGAATCTTCACATTTTGGTACTGAGGCGTTGGGGGAAAATGGATTGGTGTTGTACAGGCAAATATCCGGCATGGGCCAGGATCAACTCGAAATAGTTAAACTGGATACTGCATTTCGGGAGATCTGGAAAGTGCATATTGATGTCAACAAAACCCAGAGCCTGCTTCGGGTAGATCACCTGAAAGATTCTTTGTTTTTATTATTCAAGGATCGCCTTTACCTGGGTGGTGATTTTCAACTCGTAAATATGGATCTTACCAGAGGAGATTATACAATATACCTCATCAAAAACCTCATTCCTTTCAATCCAAAGGAGTTTATGGTCACTCAAAAAGCTGCCCTCATAGGGGGTTACTATAATTACAGACCGATCGTATTGCACTTCAGTTTTTCAAAGATGCGTTCTAAAATCCTTCCGGGATTTTTCAATACCCCCGGAGAGCTCGATCAATTGACGTCGGATGAAGCAGGCAACATAGAAGTAATTGTCAGTGCACGCAATTTCGAGAAAAAGAAATCGCTCTGGATACGAGACTATGATGCTGAAGGAGAATTGATAAAGACGACCATCATTCGGCCTGAAGAAAGCAAGAATCTGCTCTTTGGACGCTCCATCCCACTTTCCGATGGAGGGCAAATGGTTGCCGGGGTGTATGGAAGATCCACGGACTATTCCAGGGGAATATTTCTTGCCAGGGTCAATCCCAACGGAGAATACGCTACGCACTACTACAATTTTTCAGAACTCAATAATTTCTTCACGTATATGAAGTCCCGCCGACAGAAACGTATAAAAAATCGAATTGAGAAAAGAACTGCGGAAGGAAAAAAGATAAAATTCAATTACAGATTCCTTATTCATGATATCATCCCCTACCATGGCCAGTTCATTATGACCGGCGAGTCATTTTATCCTCACTATCATTACTCCTCCATGAACTATCCCAGTCTCCGTTACAGTACCAATAGCGTCTCTGTACCTGGGACCTACAACAATCTGATTCTCGATTATTATCTATACACGCATGCCGTCGTCATTGGATTTGATGAGAATGGAAATATGCTTTGGGACAATAGTTTTGAGATCAATGACGCAAAATCCAAACAACTGGGACAATTTGTTAAAGTGAGGACCGAGCAGAATAGAATCATCATGCTCTATTTATTTGAGAATGCTTTGAGGTCCAAGGTAATTCAAGGCTCGGAAGTTCTGAGCGGCAAGAGTTTAACCCCGATAAGGACCTCCTCAGAAAGGGAAGTCGCCGATCCCCGGGCCACTGATGGTGAAAACCTCGACTATTGGTATGGCCGCTATTTCTACGTCTGTGGGGTACAGAAACTGAGAACTGATTCTGGCCCATGGCGGAAAGTCTTCTGCATCAGCAAAATTGCCTACAAATAACTCAGGTGATCCCGATCGGCAAATAACTCTTATATTTGCGCCACCGGCATGCAGAAAAAGCTTATTCTTGATTCTGATCTCCTCACCATCACGCTTGACCGTCTTTGCCAGGAATTAATTGAAAATCACAGCGACTTTGCGCAAACCGTTTTGCTGGGACTCCAGCCCCGGGGCATCTTCCTGGCTGATTGGATTCAGGAGAAGTTGAAGGCCATCAGCGGCAATGAAATCCCGCTGGGATACCTTGATGCCACCTTCCACCGCGATGATTTCAGGAGGAGGGAAATACCAGCGAAAGCAAGCGAAACTAAAGTTCCATTTTTGATAGAGGAAAAGAAAGTTGTCCTCATCGACGATGTGCTATATACCGGGCGGACCGTGCGGGCAGCAATGGACGCCATGATCGCTTTTGGCAGACCTGAAAAAGTTGAATTGCTGGTGCTGATCGATCGAAAGCACACCCGCGAATTACCCATCTCGGCCGATTATGTCGGTAAGTATGTAAACACACTCGAAAGTCAACGGGTGCTCGTGGAGCTCGACGGGAGCCATAAAGACAACAAGATTTGGTTAATCAACAAAGATTAAGAATATGTCAAAGCTGAGTCAGCCGCACTTGTTAGGGATCAAGAATATTACCCCGGAGGACATCGAGCTCATTTTCGAAACGGCAGACAATTTCAAAGAAGTAATCAACCGCCCCATCAAAAAGGTACCTTCCCTGAGGGACGTCACCATCGCCAACGTTTTTTTTGAAAATTCAACACGAACACGATTGTCATTTGAATTGGCCCAAAAGAGGCTTTCCGCTGATGTGGTCAATTTCTCCGCCTCCACGAGCTCAGTAAAAAAGGGTGAGACACTGCTGGACACAGTCAATAACATCCTGGCCATGAAAGTAGACATGATCGTGATGCGACATGCCAGTGTAGGGGCTCCTCATTTCCTGGCAAAGCACATTCGTGCCAACATTATCAATGCGGGAGACGGCACCCATGAACACCCAACGCAGGCATTGCTCGATACCTATTCCATACGTGAAAAACTGAAAACCGTCAAAGGAAAAAAAGTTGCCATCATTGGCGATATTCTTCATTCGCGCGTGGCACTGTCAAACATATTTGCCCTGAAGAAGCTGGGTGCAGAGGTACTGGTGTGCGGACCTCCTACCCTCCTGCCAAAGTACATTGGTCAGTTGGGTGTCAAAGTCGAGTGGGACCTTCAAAAAGCACTGGCATGGTGTGATGTGGCCAATGTGTTGCGGATTCAACTGGAACGTCAGCAAATAAAATATTTTCCTTCCCTCCGGGAATATTCCATTTACTATGGAATAACAAAAAAGATTCTCGATCGCCTGGACAAAGAAATCATCCTTATGCATCCTGGCCCCATCAACCGGGGGGTAGAGTTGAGCAGCGATGCAGCAGACTCACACCACTCCATCATCCTTGATCAGGTGGAAAATGGCGTCGCTGTCCGAATGGCTGTCATGTACCTGCTGGCGAGCTCTGTCGGTTAAAATCAATTTGACTAACATCTGTTCGTCGGGGCAAGCTTTTTTGTAACTTTCTGCCCAAGTAAAAATTACATGATTTATAACTCGATCGTAGAAACCATCGGCAATACGCCCATGGTAAAAATCAATAGACTGAACCAGGGAATAGTCGGGACAATCCTTGTGAAGGTGGAATATTTTAATCCTGGCAACTCGACCAAAGACCGGATGGCGTTGAAAATGATCGAAGATGCTGAAAAGTCCGGGGTCTTAAAACCCGGAGGGACGATCATCGAGGGTACTTCTGGAAATACAGGAATGGGACTGGCCCTCACCGCCATTGCCAAAGGTTATAAGTGCATCTTTACGATGGCCGATAAGCAATCGCAGGAGAAGATAAACATCCTAAAGGCAGTTGGCGCTGAGGTGATCGTCTGCCCAACCAACGTTGAGCCTGAGGATCCCCGATCATACTACTCCGTGGCGCGGAAGCTTAACAAAGATATTCCCAACTCATACTATCCCAACCAATACGATAATATATCCAACACAATCGCCCATTACGAAACGACGGGTCCGGAAATCTGGAAGCAAAGTGCAGGCAAAATAACCCACTACATCGCCACGGTGGGTACGGGTGGTTCTATGTGTGGTACAGCCAAGTTCTTGAAAGAGCAAAAACCAGGCGTCGTCACGGTAGGCATCGACACCTATGGATCAGTTTTTAAGAAATATAAAGAAACGGGCATCTTTGATCGAAATGAAATCTATCCCTATCTCACGGAGGGCTTCGGCGAAGACATTCTTCCCAAGAATGTAAACTTCGATGTAATTGATCATTTCATCAAAGTGACCGACAAGGATGGAGCGATCATGGCCCGCAGGCTATCACGGGAGGAAGGATTATTCGTCGGGTGGAGCAGTGGATCCGCGATGCATGGAG
>JAYVEZ010000101.1:0-15530 GCA_043773645.1 Cytophagales bacterium | reverse complement strand
GGAGCGGCGTGGGTTTCGACCCTGTCGCGATAATGATGTTGTCGGCGGTGATGGTTGTTTCCTTGCCGTCACCAGCGGTGATCTTGATGGCATTCTTATCTACAAACGAGCCAACCCCCGTATGAACCTCGATCTTATTCTTCTTCATCAGGTAGGCAATTCCATCCACATTGGATTTCACTACCTCTCCCTTTCTCTTAATCATCTGCGTCAGATTGACCTTTGGCTCTGAGATGTCAATGCCATGTTCCTTGAAGGTGTGGGCTGCATTGTGAAAATGCTCTGAGGAATCCAGCAGCGCTTTGGATGGGATGCAGCCAACATTGAGACAGGTACCGCCCAGGGTATTGTATTTCTCTATGATGGCCGTCTTAAAACCAAGTTGTGCGCAACGAATCGCAGCGACATAACCTCCAGGTCCGGAGCCAATGATAACAACGTTGTATTGCATAAAAATTTGTTTCTGTAGTTACGAGACACGAAGTCCCGTGTTGATGAATTCAAGCACGGGACTTTATATTTTATATTCCTAAAATCAATCGACCTGGATCTTCCAGCAATTCTTTCACCCGCACCAGAAAGCTGACGGATTCTCTTCCATCCACTATCCGGTGATCATAGGAAAGTGCCAGGTACATGATGGGTCTTACCACCACCTCACCATTCTTTACCACCGGTCTCTCCACAATGTTGTGCATTCCCAGAATGGCGGATTGGGGAGGATTAATGATGGGTGTAGACAACATCGATCCGAACACACCTCCATTGGTAATGGAGAAGGTTCCTCCGGTCATTTCCTCAATGGAAAGTTTGCCATCACGACCTCGGGTGGCAAGGCGAATTACTTCACTTTCAATTTGTGCAAACGTCAATGCCTCAGCATTGCGTATTACCGGCACAACCAAACCACGGGGTGTGGAGACTGCAATGGATATATCGCAATAGTCATGATAGACCGCCTCATCCTTGTCAATGGAAGCGTTCACCGCCGGGAAGTCTTTGAGCGCCACACAAATCGCCTTCGTGAAAAACGACATGAACCCGAGTCCTACGCCATACTTTTCCTTGAATTGTTCTTTATACTTTGAGCGAAGGTCCATCACGGGCTTCATGTCCACCTCGTTGAAGGTGGTCAGCATGGCTGTCTCATTTTTCACTGCCACCAATCGTCTGGCTATTGTCTTGCGCAAAGAAGTCATCTTCTCCCTCCGCTCGGCGCGGCTAACACCGGTTGCGATAACGGGAGGTCCACTGGGTGCTGCCTTGACGGCCGACTTGGCGGGTGCGGTAACGGGTGCTTGTGCTTTGGCAGCATCATCCTTTGTAATCCTTCCACCCACGCCTGAACCAGCTACTTGCGCAGTCGCAATCCCTTTTTCATCCAAAATCTTAGCGGCAGCCGGCGAAGGATGGCCTGCGGCATATCCAGTATCTGAAGCAGGCATTCCCTGTGCGGACGATGATGGTGTTGCTGGTGTTGAGGCAGCCGGTGCTCCTTCCGTGACTTCAATTTTACAGATCAATCCACCGATCGGGAGCGTGGTCTTTTCCTGGGCTACAATCCGCAATATTCCCGAAGCTTCTGCAGGCAATTCAAAAGTAGCCTTATCCGATTCAACTTCAGCAATGACTTCATCCAATTTTACATAGTCTCCATCCTTTTTCATCCAGGTGGAAAGCGTCACTTCCGTAATTGACTCGCCGACCGTGGGCACTTTCATTTCCTTAATGGCTCCTGTTGCTTTCATGGGTTGCGCGGTGGGTGCTGCAACGACGGCTGCGGGTGCCGAAGCTGCTTTTGCCGGGGCTGTGGCTACAGCTGGCTGACCAGATCCTTCAATTTCACAAATAACTTCCCCAATTTTGGCAACATCGCCCTGCTTTTTCAAGGATTTGAAAACGCCAGCTTGAGGTGCTGGCAGTTCAAACGTCGCCTTGTCGGATTCAAGTTCCGCAATGACTTCGTCCATCTTCACGGTATCTCCATCCTTCTTGGTCCAGTTGGCAATGGTTACTTCGGAGATCGATTCTCCGACGGTAGGCACTTTTACTTGAAAAGCCATGCGCTTGTTTGTTATGGTTATAAAAAGTTTGAGGTCTTAACTTTCAAATGCTTGTGTTACGATCTTCTCCTGTTCTGCTTTGTGCACTTTGGAATAACCCGTAGCTGGGGAAGCACTGGCCTTACGCGAAATGAATTGCATCTCTTGTTTGGGCATCATTCGTTGAATAAAGGACAAGGGCCCCATGTTGGCGGGCTCTTCTTGTACCCAAAGAATTTTGGCTGTTTTGTATTTTTTAAAGATTGCTTTCAGTTGCTCCTCCGGGAACGGATACAATTGTTCAAGCCGCACCAGGGCGGCATCTTTGGTCTTCCTTTTAGACTGAACCTCCAGAAGATCATAAAATATTTTGCCCGAACAGAGTACGATGCGTTTAACGTCTTTGGCAATTACTGTGTCATCATCAATTACTTCCTTAAAGGATCCGTTGATAAATTCTTTCACAGGCGAAATAACCAAAGGATGCCGCAGCAATGATTTGGGAGAGAATACAATACATGGTTTGCGGAAATGCCAAGCCACCTGTCGCCTTAGTAAATGGAAAATATTGGCCGGGGTCGTGGGGTTGGTCACAATGATATTGTATTCGGCCGCCAATTGCAGGAACCGTTCCGGTCGGCAGCTTGAGTGTTCAGGGCCTTGTCCTTCATAGCCGTGCGGAAGCAACATCACCAGTCCATTCATGCGTTGCCACTTTGATTCGGCGCTGGAAATGAATTGATCAATCATCACCTGGGCTCCGTTTACAAAGTCTCCAAATTGCGCTTCCCACAAGACCAGGGCGTGTGGGTTTGACATGGCATAGCCGTATTCGAAGCCGAGCACACCGAATTCTGAAAGCAGCGAATTATAGATGTGAAATGGTTCCTGGTCGGGCTGAATGTGATCGAGGCCGCAATAAGGCTCGTTGGTGTTCGCATCAAAGAAATAGGCATGGCGGTGGGAAAATGTGCCTCGCTTTACATCCTGGCCTGACATGCGAACCGGAACTCCTTCGGAAAGCAAAGATCCGTAAGCCAACAATTCTGCCTCTGCCCAGCCCAGCACTTTGTCATCGAAGAATGCAGCCTTGCGGTCTTTGAGAAGTTTTTCGATTTGCTTCAGCGCCTTGAATCCATCAGGAATTGTGGTGAGCGCTTTGCCTACTTTGTCCACCGTGGCTTGTTTGATGCTGGTATCCGGCGACCTATCAAAATCTTCTGGCTTTGCACGGATCATTTTTTCCCACTCCTCTTCAATTTTCTGTGGCTTGTAAGGAAGGGGTTTTTGCTTCACCTCATTAAGTCGGTCTTGAAGCTGGTTGCGGAAATTCTTATCCATCTCATCGGCGAGGGCTGCGTCCACATCGCCGCGTTCAATGAGCTTCTTCACATATACTTCACGGGGGTTCGGATGTTTTGCGATGATGTTGTACAGTTTTGGCTGTGTGAACTTGGGTTCATCACTTTCGTTGTGACCGTGGCGCCGGTAGCAAAGCATATCGATGAAAATATCCTTTCCGAATTTCTGCCGGTATTCCACGGCAAGCTTGGAACAGAATGTAACCGCCTCTGCATCGTCTCCATTGACATGCAACACGGGCGCATCAATTATCTTTGCCACATCGGTACAATAGATTGCTGTACGGGCATCTTCATAGTCCGTGGTAAAGCCCACCTGATTATTAATCACAAAATGAATGGTTCCACCTGTAGCGTAACCTTCCAATCCCGACATCTGAACAAGTTCATAAACAATACCCTGGCCGGCGACAGCCGCATCGCCGTGAAGGAGGATGGCCATCGCTGTATTCTGCCCTTTGTACTCATCATCAATCTGTCCCCGGGTATATCCCAACACGAGCGAGTCCACCACTTCCAGGTGTGAGGGGTTGGGAGTCAGCTTTACATAAATCTTATTGCCAGACGGAGTATTGATATGACTGGCGTATCCCAGGTGGTACTTGACATCTCCATCCCCCATGGTGAGGTCTGGATTAATATTTCCCTCGAACTCTGTGAATATCTGTTCGTATGTTTTCCCAAGAATATTAGAAAGCACATTCAATCTTCCGCGGTGGGCCATCCCGATGACCACCTCTTTGACTCCCATTTCGGCAGTCTTGTTGATGATGGTCTGCAAGGCAGGGATGGTGGTCTCGCCTCCTTCCAGGGAGAAGCGCTTCTGGCCCAGGAACTTTGTGTGTAGAAAATTTTCAAATACAACGGCCTCATTCAGTTTTCCAAGAATACTTTTCTTTTCCTCCACAGATGGATTGTATGAATAATATTCGGTCTCACATTTTTTGATGAACCAATCAAAAATCTCCTGGTTGCGGATGTAGCTGTATTCAAACCCGATGGTGCCGAGGTACACTTTGTCAAGTTTCTCGATAATCTTTTTAAGTGTGGTTCTCCCCAATCCAATTTCAACCCCCACATCAAATTCAAGGTCAAGGTCTGCATCGGTTAATCCATAAAATTTATGGTCAAGGGCCACATGGTGGTCGCGTCGCTCGCGAACCGGATTTGTATTGGATTTCAAATGCCCGCGTGAGCGGTAGGCATGGATCAGGGTGCGAACATGAGTTTCCTTGATGGTAATGCTGTCATTGGTTCCTGTTGCATGACCATTTTCACCATAACGCTGTTGGGAGAAGTCATAGCCTTCAAAAAACTTCTGCCAGGTGGCATCGACCGACGAAGGGTCCGTTTTGTAGTTTTGATAAAGCTGGTCGAGGTAGCCTACGTCGGCGTTTGAGATGTAGGAGTATTTATCCATGACGGGGTGGGGTAAAGTATTTCAAATATAGAACGACACTTTTTGATTAAAAAACTTAATAATCGATTATACAATTATTAAGGGTTCTGTGAAATTCAAACCACCTTTCGGGCTTTTCAATTGCCAAAAAGCCAAATTCCATTACCTTTGCAGTCCTTTAAAAAACGGACGAGATCCAACCTTTAAAAACAACGAAAAATGGCAGTAAAAATCAGATTGGCCCGCAGAGGCCGCAAGAAACTGGCGAGATATGATGTGGTTGTGACCGATGCAAGGTCACCCCGGGATGGTAAATTCATCGAAAAAATAGGGACCTACGATCCCCTGACGGTGCCCGCAACGATCGATTTGAAAGACGAAAGGGCCTTTGAATGGCTTATGAACGGTGCTCAACCATCGGATACGGTAAAGGCCATGTTGTCTTACCGGGGTATTATGATGAAAAAACACCTCCAGATCGGGGTTGTGAAAGGAGCTATTACCCAAGAGCAGGCCGACCTCAAGTTGGCAGACTGGAAGAAAACCAAGGATGACAAAATACAATCCAAGCGCGATAACATTTCGAAGACAAAGCAGGATGCAGCAAAGGCGCGCAAAGATGCGGAAGTGAAAATACGTGAAGCGCGCACAGAGGCCATTCGCAAGAAGGCAGAGGCTGCCGCTGCAGTGGAAGCGACACCGGTTGCCGCAGCACCTGCCGAAGGTGAGGCTCCCGCCGCAGAAGCCCAGGCTTAATTTTGCAAGATTCATACAATGCCAACGCGATCTTCGTGTTGGCATTTTTTATTTTACACCATGGAACACTTTAAAATCGGATACGTCGCCAAGAGTCACGGATTGAAAGGAGAGGTTACCATTGCGCTCGGGCCCGAATGTCCTGACCTTGAAAGTGTAAAGTCAATTCTGGTCGAAGTCAGCCATCAGTTGGTTCCCCACTTCATTGAATCCATTTCTGTGAAGGGTGTTAAGGCCTACCTAAAATTAGAAGATGTAAATACACCCGAGGCCGCTGCATCGCTGAGAGGCAGCAGCCTGTACCTCCCCAAAAGCGAAAGGCCCAAACTTTCACGTGGAGAGTTTTATAGCGATGAAGTCGTTGGATTTGAAGTCACCGATGCTGAAAAGGGGCTGCTGGGATCCATTAAGGAGGTTTTCGAGAGTGGCCCGAACCGTTTTCTTATATTGATCCACCAGGGGAAAGAGGTGATGATTCCCATCAATGGTCCCTTTATCACCAGCCTGAACAAATCCAAAAAGAAGATCGCAGTCGATTTGCCCGAAGGTTTCCTGGAAATTTAGGAAGGAACGTTTTTGTAATTTCGGTCCATGCGCATCGATATCATTACTTGCCTGCCCCGCCTTTTGGAGAGTCCTTTCAATGACTCCATTCTTAAGCGTGCTCAGGAAAAGGGTCTTGTAGAGGTCCATGTGCATGACTTACGTCAGCATACAACCGATGCGCACAGGACCACCGATGATTATGCTTTTGGCGGTGGTGCTGGCATGGTGATGATGATTGAGCCCATCCATCGCTGCATTGCTCTCCTCAAATCGGAAAGAACCTATGACGAGATTATTTACATGAGTCCTGATGGGGAATTGCTCACGCAACCCTTGGCAAATCAATTGAGCATGAAGCAGAATCTCATTTTGCTGTGTGGCCATTACAAAGGTGTTGATGAGCGAGTGAGGGAGCACCTCATAACCCGTGAAATCAGCATCGGAGATTATGTTCTATCTGGTGGGGAATTGGCCGCGGCGGTGGTGGCGGATTCCATCATCCGCCTGCTCCCAGGAGTCCTTTCTGACGAGTCTTCAGCCCTGACAGATTCATTCCAGGACAGTCTGCTTGCCCCCGAAGTATATACCCGGCCGGCAGTCTATGAAGGCTGGAAGGTCCCGGAGGTGCTCTTATCAGGAAATCAATTACTCATTGAGAACTGGCGGTATGAAAATGCATTGAAAAGGACTCAAAAAAGGCGGCCTCGGCTCCTGGATGGAAAATGATCTAATTCATGCTATTTCGCCTCCTTCCCTTGCCAGGTGCCCGGCCTTTCCTATATTTGCAGTCCATTTTTAAAACGATAGTGACCATGGCCGATTTAATTAAAATAGCAGAACAAGAGCTGTCAGTGAAACGGGCAAATCATCCCAATTTCAAGCCTGGCGATACGATAAATGTTCATGTCAAGATCAGTGAAGGAAACAAAGACCGCATCCAGCAATTCCAGGGCGTAGTGTTGTACCGCCGCGGTACAGGCACCAATGGAGAGTCATTCTCCGTTCGGAAAGTATCAAATGGGGTGGGCGTGGAACGTATCTTTCCTGTGGTAAGCCCCAGCATCGATAAAATAGAGTTTGTTAAGGCCGGGAAGGTGAGAAAGGCCAAATTGTATTACATGAGAGGCCGTCAGGGTAAGGCGGCAAGGATCAAAGAAAAATTGACAGTGATTCAAGGCAAGGCATAAAAAGTATAACTATATCATAAAAAAGCCCATTCTAGATTAGAATGGGCTTTTTTTGTGCCCCCGGATGCCTCATAAGTTATGTTGGAAAGCACCTCGCCCAAACCTATATTTGCCTTCCCTTTTTAATAATAAATTATGGCCAAACACACCATTACAGAACTCCTCGGTAAGGATGCAGACTACCTGCTGAACCACAAAAGCAAAACAATTCCAAAAGAGCAAATCCATCTTCCGAACCCGGATTTTGTTAATGAGATCTTTGGTCCATCCAACCGCACACCACAGGTTTTAAGAAGCCTTGGGGCCATGTTTGACCATGGCCGCCTGGCAAGCACAGGGTTCCTTTCCATTCTGCCGATTGATCAGGGAATTGAACACAGTGCAGGAGCATCCTTTGCAAAGAACCCGATGTACTTTGATCCTGAAAATATTGTAAAGCTCGCCATCGAAGGAGGCTGTAACGCTGTGGCCACCACATTCGGAGTCCTCGGATTCGCCTCTCGGAAATACGCCCACAAGATTCCGTTTATTGTCAAGATCAATCACAACGAGCTTCTCACCTATCCCAACAAAGCAGACCAGATCATGTTTGGGTCTGTGCGCGATGCCTGGAACCTGGGTGCCGTGGCAGTAGGTGCCACCATCTATTTTGGATCCGATAACTCCACCCGTCAAATCATAGAAGTAGCCAAGGCCTTTGAAGAGGCTCACCAGCTTGGAATGGCGACTATCCTTTGGTGCTATACAAGAAACAATGCCTTCAAAAAAGACGGTGTTGATTATCACACCTCAGCTGACCTGACAGGCCAGGCCAATCACTTAGGAGTGACCATTCAGGCAGATATCATCAAGCAAAAATTGCCCACCAACAATGGAGGCTTTAAAGCCCTCAACACCGGCGGCAGCAGCTACGGAAAATTGGATGAACGCATTTATAGTGAGCTCACAACGGATCACCCGATCGATTTGTGTCGTTATCAGGTGATCAACTGCTACATGGGCCGCGCAGGACTCATCAACTCAGGTGGTGAGTCAAAAGGTGCAAGTGATATGGCAGACGCTGTTACCACAGCAGTGGTTAACAAACGCGCTGGGGGTATGGGGTTGATTTCGGGCCGCAAGGCATTCCAAAAGCCAATGAAAGATGGCGTGGATATTCTCAACGCCATTCAGGATGTTTACCTCGACAAGAGTATTACCGTAGCGTAACCGCCTTCACTTAGACAGTCATACATGCCTTGGTTTAAACGTACCGACAAAGGAATACTCACCCCCACCGAAGCCAAGCGGGAAGTGCCCGATGGACTGTGGTTCAAGTCCCCCAGCGGAAAAATTGTACACACCCGGGAATTAAAAAATAATGCCTATGTAGTGCCCGAGGAAGAGTATCATGTAAAAATTGGTTCACGGGAATATTTTGAAATCTTGTTTGACAACAACCAGTTCACGGAATTGGATGAGAATATGGAGTCCGGTGATCCATTGAAATTTGTTGACACCAAGCCCTACCCAAAACGGATCAAGGAATCCCAGGCCAAAACGGATTTGAAAGATGCTGTGCGTACGGCGTACGGAAAAATGAATGACCGGGAGCTCGTCATCGCCTGCATGGATTTTATTTTTATCGGTGGCTCCATGGGTTCGGTGGTCGGTGAGAAAATTGCGCGGGCAATGGACCACAGCCTGAAGCATAAGATCCCGTTCCTCATGATATCCCGTTCCGGCGGCGCGCGGATGATGGAAGCCGGATTGTCATTGATGCAAATGGCAAAGACTTCGGCCAAAATTGCATTGCTGGACGAGGCCAAAATTCCGTACATCTCCCTATTGACTGACCCGACCACCGGTGGAGTAACCGCGTCTTACGCCATGCTCGGTGACTTTAACATTGCGGAGCCCGGTGCATTGATTGGTTTTGCTGGCCCACGGGTAATCCGTGAGACCATTGGCAAAGATTTACCGGCTGGATTTCAAAGTGCAGAATTTGTTCTGGAGCATGGATTCCTTGACTTCATCGTCGACCGCCGGAACTTGAAAAGCAGGCTCAGCATCCTTCTTAAAATGTTGGAGCCCTAGGGTAAGCCCCGAACCGTCACCAAATCAGATACCTCTAAAATCAAAAAGCACCCGGAAAAATCCAGGTGCTTTTTCTATACCAATGAATCAGACAGGACTAAGCCTCCGCTACAACGGAAACAAATGACTTGTCAGCTTTTCCTTTCTTAAACAGAACCGTACCGGCCGTGAGGGCAAACAGAGTATGATCTTTCCCTAAACCCACATTTCTTCCCGGATGATGCTTGGTACCGCGCTGGCGAACAATGATGTTACCGGCTATTACTTTTTGTCCACCGAATACCTTGATGCCAAGACGTTTACTTTCTGACTCGCGGCCGTTCTTTACTTTTCCTTCGCCTTTCTTGTGTGCCATAACCTATTGCGTTTCTGAACTTATCTGTTTTCGACTATCCGATACTTTCAATTTGCACTTTTGTGAATTGCTGACGGTGTCCGTTCTTAACGGCATACCCTTTTCTGCGCTTTTTCTTAAAAATGATCACTTTGTTGTCCTTGACATGCTCGACTACTTTGCCGGATATCTTAGCTCCTTTGATCATGGGAGTACCCACCTGCACGGTGCCATTGTTATCCAATAGCAAAACTTTATCAAACTGAACCGAATCGCCTTCTTTGGCCTCCAAACGGGGGGTATATAAGTACTGGTCCTTTTCAACCTTGAATTGTTTCCCAGCGATATCCACTACAGCGTACATGAGAGTTGGTTTTAAAAATGGACTGCAAAGATAGAATACTGCCCCTAAAAAACCAATAAAACTCTAAAAATAGCCAAATCGAGTCAAAAAAATGGTTTTGGGGCAACCATGGGTGGTTCATTGCTTAGACACTTCCCAGGCTTGTCCAGGAACTGGCAGGCTATGTAAAAAACATTACCGCAAGAGCTCAATTCATCCTAATTTTTTGACCTAAATTTTTTAGAAAAATTATCAATTGAGTCATCACTTTTCAGAAGCGGGTTAAGTATATGAGAATGAAATGCTTTCAAAATTTTGGGTGACGAAAGAGGTTGATCGGTGCGCGACATCACCAAAATCATCCTTTGATTTATATCAGTCATTATGAATATTTGTTGTCCCCGCTATTTATTGAACTCTTCTTCTCACACAGTGAGTGGAAAGATGTCCTCTACAAATATCGGAGCATGCGTCGACACCCCTTACTAAAAATAGTGTACTATGACCCAAACTGTACTTGATGAAGCCATTCTGAAGGAAAACAAAGATCGATTTGTCCTGTTCCCCATCCGACATCACGACATCTGGAAATTCTATAAGCAGGCCGAAGCCAGTTTCTGGACTGCCGAAGAAATCGACCTGAGCCATGACTTGCGCGACTGGGCGAACCTCAACGACGGTGAAAAATACTTTGTAACGCATGTTTTAGCCTTTTTCGCAGCCAGTGATGGCATTGTGAACGAGAATCTGGCTGAGCACTTCATCGGGGAGGTGCAATACACGGAGGCTAAATTTTTCTATGGATTTCAGATAGCGATCGAGAACATCCATTCAGAAACCTATTCACTGCTCATCGACACCCTCGTCAAGGACCCAAAAGAAAAAGACAAATTGTTTCATGCCATCGAAACGATGGATTGTGTTAAGAAAAAGGCCGACTGGGCCCTCCGCTGGATTGACCAGGGAAGTTTTCAAGAGCGTCTCGTCGCTTTTGCAGCGGTGGAGGGCATTTTCTTCTCTGGCTCCTTCTGTTCCATTTTCTGGCTTAAGAAGCGCGGGCTGATGCCCGGACTGAGTTTCTCCAATGAACTGATTTCGAGGGACGAAGGACTTCACTGTGACTTCGCCTGCCATCTGTACACCAAGCATGTCACCCACCACCTTCCTGAACAAAGTGTGATTGACATTATTATGGATGCGGTGGCGATCGAAAAAGAGTTTGTTACGGACGCCCTGCCGGTGAATCTGATCGGAATGAACGCCCAGTTGATGTGCCAGTATATTGAGTTCGTGGCCGACCGGCTGCTGAACGAGCTCATCGGGAAAAAGGTGTACAACGCCACGAACCCTTTTGACTTCATGGAGATGATCTCACTGCGCGGGAAGACCAATTTCTTTGAAAAACGTGTCGCCGAATATCAAAAAGCCGGCGTTATGAAAAGCACGGAAAAAGAAGTGGATCAAAAATTTTCATTGAACGAAGATTTTTAATTACCTTTTGAAACCATTTTTTAAACTTTTACTCATCCCAAACAACCCCCAGAAATGCTCGTATTGAAGCGTGATGGACACAGAGAGTCCGTCAAGTTCGACAAAATCACCTCCCGGATCGAAAAACTCTGCTATGGCCTCGATCCAAAACTTGTCAACCCGGTAGAAGTCGCCATGAAGGTGATCAACGGCCTCTACGATGGCGTATCAACGCATGAATTAGACAACCTGGCTGCGGAAATCTCGGCGACGATGATTACCCGACATCCGGATTTCGCCAAACTGGCTGCCCGCATCGCTGTTTCCAACCTGCACAAAACCACCAGCAAGTCGTTTTCAAACTCGATGAAGCGGCTGTACCAGCACGTGGATGCAAAGACGGGCCAGAATGCTCCCATGATCTCCAAAGAGACCTGGAAAGTCATTAAGAATCACGCTGCCGAACTGGATGATGCCGTCATGTATGACCGCGATTTCAGTTACGATTACTTCGGGTTTAAGACCCTGGAGCGCTCCTACCTCATGAGGATTGAAGGAAAAGTCGTAGAACGTCCCCAGCACATGCTCATGCGAGTGGCGGTGGGCATTCATGGCGAGGATATTCCTGCGGCCATTGAAACTTACGACCTGCTTTCAGAGAAGTGGTTTACCCATGCCACACCCACCTTATTTAATGCCGGTACGCCCAAGCCACAATTGTCATCCTGCTTTCTGTTGACCATGAAAGATGACAGCATTGATGGTATTTATGATACACTCAAAAACTGTGCTAAAATTTCACAGTCTGCAGGTGGAATAGGACTGAGCATTCACAACGTCAGGGCAAAAGGCTCCTACATCAAAGGAACCGGCGGAACCTCCAACGGCATCGTGCCCATGCTCCGCAATTTTGATATGACCGCCCGCTATGTCGATCAGGGCGGTGGAAAGAGAAAGGGAAGCTTCGCCATTTATCTGGAACCCTGGCACGCGGATGTTTTCGATTTCCTTGATCTTAAGAAAAATCACGGCAAAGACGAGATGCGTGCGCGCGATCTTTTCTACGCCATGTGGATACCCGACCTTTTCATGAAGCGTGTAGAGGGCAATGAAATGTGGTCCCTCTTCTGCCCGAATGAAGCGCCCGGCCTGGCAGATTGCTACGGTGAGGAGTTTGAACGCCTGTACGAAAAATATGAGAAGGAAGGACGTTTCCGCAAGCAGATAAAGGCTCAAGATCTTTGGTTCGAAATTCTTGAGTCCCAAATTGAAACCGGAACACCCTATATCCTATACAAAGACGCTGCCAACAAGAAGTCCAACCAGAAGAACCTGGGCACCATCAAGTCAAGCAATCTTTGCACGGAAATTATCGAGTACACCTCATCGGATGAAATTGCGGTATGTAACCTCGCCTCCATCGCGCTGCCCAAGTTTGTAACGGCCGATGGGAAGTTCGATCATCGGAAACTGTACGAGATCACAAAAGTTGCCACCCGAAATCTGAACAAAGTAATTGACGTCAATTACTACCCGGTTGCCGAGGCCAAAAAGTCGAACATGCGTCATCGCCCCATTGGTTTGGGGGTACAAGGTCTCGCGGACGCCTTCATTGCCCTTCGCATGCCATTTGATTCAGAAGAAGCGCGCGGGTTGAACCGTGACATTTTTGAAACCATCTACTTTGGTGCGATGGAGGCCTCCATGGAACTATCCAAAGAACTCGGCCCTTACGAAACGTTTAAAGGCTCGCCGGTCTCCAAAGGAATATTCCAGTTTGATATGTGGGGAGTCACTCCCTCTTCGGGCCGCTGGAACTGGGAACAGTTGAAGCGCGAAGTGAAGCAGCACGGTGTACGGAACTCGCTTCTGGTTGCTCCGATGCCTACTGCCTCCACCTCCCAAATCCTGGGCAACAATGAGTGCTTTGAACCGTACACTTCCAACATCTATACCCGCAGAACCCTGTCAGGGGAATTCATCGTGGTGAACAAACACCTGATGAAAGACCTGATGAGTGCGGGCCTCTGGAGCGATGGAATGCGTCAAAAACTCATCGGTGCAAACGGCTCAATCCAGTCGATCCCTGAAATTCCCCAGAACATCAAGGACATCTATAAGACGGTGTGGGAGATTTCACAAAAATCGATCATCGATATGTCCGCCGACCGCGGTGCGTATATCTGCCAGTCCCAGAGTTTGAATATTCATATCACCAATCCAAATTTTGGCAAGCTGACCTCCATGCATTTCTACGCCTGGAAGAAAGGCTTGAAGACAGGCATGTACTACCTCCGCTCTACGGCAGCAGCTGATGCAATCAAGTTTACCCTTGACAAATCTCAGATGCAACAGCCCGCTGCAGAGGCCATTGGCCAGCCTGCTATCCTCGAGCCAGCCTTGACCCAGGCCATCGCTGCCCCAGTGATGGTGGAGGCCCAGCAGGCCATCCCGTATGAGTCACAGCCCTCCATGGCAGACTATGACCAGAAGCGCGCTGACATGGCCTGTTCGCTGGACAATCCGGATGCTTGCGAAGCTTGTGGTAGTTAGAAAAAGACGGCCCCTTCAGGAAAAGGAGCCTAACTGTATAAAAAAACCAGACTGATTGCTCAATCTGGCTTGATTTTGAAAGAACTTGCAGGGTTAGCGCCCCAAAGCCCTTTAAGGTTTGCGTTTTAAAGGTAAGAATTCTTTCAAATTTTCAAACCGAGCTTTTAAAATTCAGTCAAAAATTTGGGATGTGTGGTGACATCCCAAATTAAATTCTTTGACAAAGCTTTAAATACCTCTTATTCTCCAATTTTTTTGACCCGGCTCAAGGCTAGCTGGATCATTGTGTCCTAGTTCCAATTTTTGAATCTTAAATTGAAAATCCTAATGAGTAGTATAAAAAGGCCACGAATTTCGGCCAATAAACTTGGTGAGTATATCAAATCATCTCCATTTAGAAGGAGGGAAATAGTCCGGAATCAAAAATACCCTAAAGGCTTCGTAGTTACACGTTACAACGATGCCAAGGCAACTATTATTGATTATTTTTTAAATCAAAAAGGCGATAAGGATCAAGTTGAAAGAAAGATAAAGTCTTTAATTCAAAAGTCGTATGCCTCCCCGTTTCGAAACCAAGACAACAGTCTTTCAATAAAGGCTCTGGAAATTTTTCAAGAATCGAAGACGGTTGACTTGGTGAAATATGAAGTAAGAAGATATTCAAAGGACCTAGATAAACTAGTAGTGGAAGGCGTTGAAATATCAGTCGAGCCCGAAATCATAATTAGGGGTGCCATTCGTGGTGTCGAGTTTATTGGGGCAGTAAAAATTCATCTTTCAAAAAACCACCCTCTTGATTCTGAAACAGGGAAATATGTTGCTACCCTCTTGAAGGATTTTCTTGAAAGGAATCATCCTAAGAAAAATGTGAAACCGGATTTCTGTATCTCTTTGGATATTTTTACCGGCAAATATTTTACGGCTCCAAGGGCGTTCAAGAGTCTCAGAAAGGACATTGAAGCTGCGTGCTATGAGATAAAATTGCTTTGGGAAAGTTTGTAGAGTTTGAATAAAGAAGCCCCGACGAATCGGGGCTTCTTCATTTCCAAGGAGTTGAATTCTATCGGCCCACTTTTGATTTCTTCTTGGCGGGTGTCCGTCCGTATGTATTTTTCACTTTGGCATTGGAGGTTTTCTGTTTGGGATTGTGGCTCTCATCCTTGACATCCGCTCCCTTGCTGAGGCCCTTGTCCCAGCCAAACACAAAGTTCAATCCAGCCCGTACGGTAATGAGGCTCGCACTGTTGAGATATGAATCCAGGTTTTGGGAGCCGATGAGTGAAACCGGCGCACCCAACAGATTGTCGCCCACGATGTACAACTGAACCGGTGCCACGTTGAATGATAGCCCCAGGCCGATGTTGTTATACGAGCGGTTGGAGACCGTGTACGTCAGCGAAGTAGAAACCCATTTTCCAAAATTCTTGTTGACGGCGGCCGTGATCCCGGAGTTGGTACGGCCC